>NZ_JBHTVQ010000037.1:0-80258 GCF_042792855.1 Streptomyces sp. NPDC056600 | reverse complement strand
CGCCCGCGCCGCGTGCGGCTCCGGCGCCTCTACGCCAGGGACTCCTCCTGCGACGGAGGCGGAGTCGCGTCCGTGGCGGGGACGCCGTCGGCGGCCCGGATGACGGCCTCCCAGGCGGACAGGCCGTCGAGCCGCCGCCTCCCGGCCTCCGCGGCCGCGCGGAGGGCGAAGCTCCCCAGCGGGAGCCGTCGGGGCGGGTCCGCGCTGTCCACGAGGGCGAGGACGGCGGGCACGGTCGCTTCGGGAGGCGGCAGTGCCTCCGGGGTCAGGGTCGGATCGAGCAGGTCGTGCAGGGGGCCGTACGCGGAGTGCGGGGCGGAGCGCGGCGCGGCGGAGAACCAGTCGGTCGCGTATCCGCCCGGTTCGAGCACGGTGACCTTGACGCCGAACGGCGCCACCTCGTCGGCCAGCGCCTCCGCCATGCCCTCGACGGCCCATTTCGTGGCGCAGTACAGGCCCATGCCCGGGTACGCCTCGATCCCGCCGCTGCTCGACACCTGGATCAGGTGGCCGCCTCCCTGACCGCGCAGCAGCGGGAGCGCGGCCTGGGTGACGGCCAGGGTGCCGAGGATGTTGACTTCGACGACGGCTCGGGCCTCGTGCTCCGTGACCTCCTCCACGCAGCCGATGAGACCGACACCCGCGTTGTTCACGACGACGTCGAGGCGCCCGAAGTGGGCGTGGGCGTGTCGCACGGCGGCGAAGACCGCGGCCCGGTCGGTGATGTCCAGCGGGAGGGGCAGCACGGCGTCGCCGCTCTCGTCCGCGAACGCCCGCAGGTCCGCCTCGCTCCGGGCGGCCACGGCGACCCGGTCACCACGGGCCACCGCGGCCTGTGCCCAGCAACGTCCGAACCCGCGTGACGCCCCGGTGATGAACCAGACCTTGCCCACGTGTCCTCCGCAGAGTGATCGTCCGGTCGGGCCGTTCGTCAGCGTGGCAGACACGTCGACCGACCGTCCAGACCGCCTGGGTCGGTGACCTGCACGGCTCGTCGCGACTCCCGACCCCTCCCACCTCACGCCTCCCACCTCGCTACCTAAAGCTTTTAGTTTTCTGCATAATGGATGTCGCCAGCCGCAGCCGACGTACAGGAGGAGCCGGGAATGGCACGTGCCGGGGTGACCCCGCAGCGCCTGACCGAGGCCGGGGCCGAGCTCGCCGACGAGGTGGGGTTCGACCAGGTCACCGTCTCGGAGCTCGCCCGTCGTTTCGGCGTGAAGGTCGCCAGCCTTTATTCGCACGTCAGGAGCTCGCACGACCTGAAGACCCGCATCGCCCTGCTCGCCCTGGAGGAGATGGCCGACGGGGCGGCCGACGCGCTCGCCGGCCGTTCCGGGAGGGAGGCCCTGGCCGCCTTCGCGGACGCCTACCGCGCCTACGCCCGCGCCCACCCCGGCCGCTACGCCGCCGCCCGGTACCGGCTGGACGCACAGACCGCGGCGGCGAGCGCCGGCGTGCGCCACGCGCGGATGATGCGGGCCGTCCTGCGCGGCTACGACCTGGCGGAGCCGGACCAGACCCACGCCGTGCGGATGCTCGGCGGGATCTTCCACGGCTACGTCGATCTGGAGCTGAGCGGCGGCTTCGCGCACACCCCCGTCGACCCCGAGGAGTCGTGGAGCTGGATCGTCGACTCCCTCGACACCCTGCTGCGCACCCGCCCCGTGCCCGCGGTCTCCGAGGACTGACCAGCCACCCCCTACCCCGGAACAGGATCAGGTCGCACTCCATGAACAGCCAGAGCAACTCCACCCCTGACGACGCCCCGACCACCGCCTCCGTCGACGCGCCGGTCACCACGCCCGTCACCGCCGGGCTCCTGCGCGGGGCCCTGGACGTCGAGCGCACCGCGCACGGTCTGCTGCCGCACCGGCTGCCGGCCCACGCCCGGCGGCAGATACCCGACGACACCCTGGCGCAGGTCGAGGCCCAGACCTCGGGCGTGCGGCTGGCCTTCCGCACCCGGGCGACCCGGGTCGAGCTGGACGCCCTGCCCACCCGGCGGGCCTACCGGGGCGCCCCGGCTCCGGCGGACGGTTCCTACGACCTGCTGGTCGACGGCGTCCTCGCGGGCCGGACCGTCGTGCCGGGCGGCCGGGTCCGCGCCATGGACATGACCGACGGGTCCGTCGAGGTGCGCGAGGGCTCCCCGGGCACCGCGGTCTTCGACGGCCTGCCCGCGCGGGACAAGGACGTCGAGATCTGGCTTCCGCACAACGAGATGACCGAGCTGATCGCCCTGCGCACCGACGCCCCGGTGGAGCCGGCTCCCGACAGCGGCCGCCGTGTGTGGCTGCACCACGGGAGCTCCATCAGCCACGGGTCCAACGCGGCCCACCCGACGGAGATCTGGCCGGCGCGGGCCGCCGCGGCGGGCGGCGTGGAGCTGGTCAACCTCGGCTTCGGAGGCAGCGCCATGCTCGACCCGTTCACCGCCCGGGCGATGCGGGACACCCCGGCGGACCTGATCAGCGTCAAGATCGGCATCAACATCGTCAACGCGGACGCCATGCGGCTGCGAGCCTTCGTCCCCGCGGTGCACGGCTTCCTGGACACCGTCCGCGAGGGGCACCCCGACACCCCGCTGCTGGTCATGACGCCGATCCTGTGCCCCACGCACGAGGACACCCCCGGCCCGCTGATGCCGGACTTCGCCGACGGGTCGGTGCGTTTCAAAGCCACCGGCGACCCGGCCGAGGTGCCCGCCGGCCGGCTGACGCTGACCGTGATCCGTGAGGTCCTGGCACGGATCGTGAAGGAGCGCGCGGCGGAGGACGAGAACCTGCACCTGCTCGACGGCCTCGCGCTGTTCGGGGAGGAGGACCAGGCCGAACTCCCCCTGCCCGACGGCATCCACCCCTCCCCCGAGGGCCACCGCCGCATCGCCGACAACTTCGCCCGCCTGGCCTTCGGCCCCGACGGCCCGTTCGGACGCTGACTCAGGCGCCGGCGCCGGCGCCGGGGGAGTGGTGACGGCGGTGGTCGCCCTGGTCACCACTCCCCCGTCGGCCCCGACCGGTGCCGGAAGGGGCCGGTCAGGACGCCGGCTGGACGTCCGGGATGCCGTCGGCGGGCGGGGCGTCCTTCGCCGCCGAGTCGTCCTCCTTGATCGGCGCGTCGCCGATGTCGGTGACCAGGACGGGGGTCAGCGACTCGCCCTTGCCGTCCTTGAGGCGGACCACCTCCATGCCGGAGATGCCGAGGTGACTGTCCTTCGAGTACCGGAACGGCGCAAGTCCGGGTCCATCCAGGCTGCCGCCGACCTTCTCCAGCGCCCTGACCACGCCCTCGCGGCTGGGGTCGTCCCCGGCGGCCTGGAGCGCCTGGACGAAGGTGTACGCCTGGGACATGCCGTAGATCTTGTAGTTGGTGAGCTCGCCCTCGCCGCCGTGCTCGTCCCACACCTTCTGCCACAGCTTGAGCCACTCGCTGTCGGCGGCGTCCGTGCCGGGGATGTACTCGGTGGTCATCACGCCGTCCAGCAGCCCCGCGCTGCCCTTGACCTTGCCCTCGGAGAACCGGGCGAGCAGTGAGCCGACCAGGGACGGGTCGGAGCCGACGTTGCTGTAGAACCACTTCGGCCTGAAGTTGATCTTCATGGCGGTGAGCTGGCTCAGCGCCGTGTACGAGGGCACGTTGAAGCCGAGGACCAGGTCGACCTTCGCCGCCTGGAGCTTGGCCAGCTGCGGGGCGACGTCGGTGTTGCCGGGGGTGTACTTGACCGTCTCGACGATCTGCTCGTCGAGGTACTTGCGGACGCCCGCCTCGCCGTCGCGGCCGAAGTCGTCGTCCTGGAGGAACAGGCCGACCTTCGCGTCAGGCATGTTCTCCTTGACCCACTGGCCGATGATCTTGCCCTCGATCATGTAGTCCGGCTGCCAGCCGAAGGTCCACGGCCGCTTCGCGGGGTCGTCGCCCCACATCAGGGAGCCGCTGGAGACCATCAGGTCGGGCACCTTCTCCGCGTTCAGGAAGTCGACCACGGCGGTGTGGGTGGGCGTGCCGAGGCCGGCCACCATGCCGAAGATCTCCTCCTTCAGCACGAGTTCGTCGGTGACGCTGCTGGTGTTGGTCGGGTTGTAGGCGTCGTCCTTGACCACGTACTCGATCTTGCGGCCGTTGACCCCTCCGTGGGCGTTGACGTAGTCGTAGTAGGCCTTGTGGCCGCCGGGGATCTCGCTGTAGCCGGGGGCGGCGACACCGGTCAGCGGGAAGTGCGCGCCGATCTTGATGGTGTCCTCGGTGATCCCGACGTCGGGCGTGGTCCTCCCCTCGCCGTCGTCGGGTCGTCCGCCGGCGCCGCAGGCGGCGAGCAGGGCGGCCGCGGTGAGCAGGCCGACGAGTTCCGTCGCACGACGGTACGTTCGCGTTCGTTGCACGGTGGTGCCTCCTTCGGTGGGATGCGGCCCGGGGTGCCGCCGCGTGGGTGCGCCGGCGGGCCTCACGCGGCGCCCCGGCGCCGGCGCAGGAAGCCGCGGACGGTGCCGGTGATGCCGGCGGGGGCGACGAGGATCACCGCGATCATCGTCAGCCCGTAGACCGCGGGGGCGAGTTCGGCCGCCCGGACGTCGGTGAGGCCGGCGTCCACGCCGAGGTCGGTGACCAGGTGCGGCAGGAAGGTCAGCAGGGCCGAGCCGATCAGCGCCCCGGTCAGGCTGCCCAGTCCGCCCAGGACCACGGCGCTGAGCAGGGTCAGGGAGAGGGTGAGCGAGAAGCCGCTGGGGGCGGTGATCCGCACGGCCATCGCCATCACGCCGCCCGCCAGTCCGGCGCAGGCGGTGCTGACCACGAACGCGAGCACGCGGGCCCGGCCGAGGTGGACGCCGGCGATCTCGGCGGCCACCTCGTCGTCGCGCACGGCCCGCCAGGTGCGGCCGACCCGGCTGCGCATCAGGTTGGCGAGCAGGAGGTAGGTGACGACCAGCGCGGTCCAGCCGATGTAGGCCACGTACTTGGTGGGGTGGAGTTCGCTGCCGGTCACGAAGTAGGCGGCGTCCAGTACCCAGGTGGGGATCTCGGGCATCCGCACGCCCAGCCCCTGCTCGCCGCCGAGGCTCTCGAAGTGCAGGACCACGCCGGGGACCGCGACGGCGAGCGCCAGGGTGGCGCCGGCGATGTAGGGGCCGTGCAGCCGGGCCGCCGCGACGCCGACCGCGGCGCCGACGGCCAGGGTCACCAGGGTGGCCGCCGCCAGGACGACCGGGAGCGGGAGCGCGGGCGTCTCCCCGTCCAGGAACAGCGCCGTGGTGTAGGCGCCGACGGCCATGAACGCGCCGTGGCCGAGCGAGAGTTGTCCGTTGAGGCCGGTGAGGACGGTCAGGCCGCCGGCCGCGATGCCGAGGTAGGCCATCGACGCCAGCTGGGAGTTGGCGAAGGAGCCGGTCGTCTCGATCAACAGGGTGACGACGAGCAGGCCGAGCAGGGCGAGGGCCAGGTGGCGCAGGAGCGCCGAGTGCTCCCAGCGACGCCTGAGCGCTCCTGCCCCCCGGGCGGCGGGGTCCTTCACGGCGGTTTCGGTGGTGGTGGGCATGGTCGTCAGACCCTCCGTTCCGCGTGGTGCGAGAAGAGGCCGCCGGGCCGCAGCAGCAGTACGGCCATCAGGATCAGGAGTGCGGCGAGCGGCACGAGTTCGGAGCCGAGGTAGCCGCTGACGGCGCTGAGCGACAGGCCGAGCAGCATGCCTCCGATCACCGAGCCGACGGGACTGTCGAGGCCGCCCAGTACGGCGGCGACGAAGCCGTAGACCACCACCGAGTCCATGTAGCCGGGGTGGACGAGGCTGCCGCCGGCGATGAGCAGCCCGGAGAGCGAGCCGACGAGCGCGGCGAGCGCCCATCCCAGGGTGAGCATCCGGCCGACCTTGACGCCCAGGATCCTGGCGACCTCCTGGTTGAAGGCGGCGGCCCGCATGCGCAGCCCCACCTCGGTGTACCGGAAGAGCAGCACAAGGAGCGCCATCACCACCATGACGGCGACGACGGTGAAGACGCCGAACCCGGTGAGCGCGACGGAGGTGTCCCCGACGGTGAGACCGCGGACCCCGAACGGCGCGGGGAAGGAGCGGTAGCGGGAGCCGAAGAGGAGTCCGGCGAGGGCGTGGACCAGGATGAACAGGCCGAGGGTGAGGATCACCGCGTTGATCTCGGCCTTGCCCTCGACGGGCCGTACCACCACCCGCTCGACGACCGCGCCGAGCAGCAGGCCGGCGAGCAGGGCCGCGGCGAAGCCGATCCAGTAGGAGTGGCCCGCGTCGATGATCACCAGGGCGACGTAGGTGGTGATCATGGCCATCGGGGCCTGGGCGAAGTTGACGATCCGGGTGGACCGCCAGATCAGGCAGAGCGCCAGCGCGAACGCCGCGTAGACCGCTCCGAGGGTGAGTCCGCCGAGCGCGGTGGTCAGGAGCTGCTGCACGAGGTCTCCCGTGGGTCAGAAACCGAGGTAGGCATGGCGGAGCTTCTCGTCGGCGGCCAGCACGGCGGCCTCGGCCTCGACGACGACCTTGCCGAGGTTGAGCACCACTCCGGCGTCCGCGATGGACAGGGCGCTGCGGGCGTTCTGTTCGACCAGCACCACGGTCAGGCCCTCGCTCGCCACCAGGGAGCGCAGCAGGTCGAAGATCTGCGCCACGATGCGCGGGGCGAGGCCCAGCGAGGGCTCGTCGAGGAGCAGGACCTTGGGCGCGGCCATCAGCGCGCGGCCGATGACCAGCATCTGCCGCTCGCCACCGGACAGGACGTGGGCGGTGGCGTCGTAGCGTTCGCCGAGCACCGGGAAGAGGCGGCAGATCCGCTCGACGTCGGCGGAGCGGGAGCGGGAGCGGGAGCGGGAGCGGGACGGGCGGTGCAGGCCGCCCAGTCGGAGGTTCTCCTCCACGGTGAGCTCGGTGATCACGCCCCGGCCCTCGGGGACGTGGGCCAGGCCGAGCCGGGCCATGTCCTCGGCGGGCGTGCGGGTGATGTCGCGGCCGGCCAGCAGGACCTGTCCGCGCTCGGCCCGCACCAGGCCGGAGACGGTGCGCAGCAGGGTGGTCTTGCCGGCCCCGTTGGCGCCGAGGACGGCGGTGACCTTGCCCTCACGGGCGGTGAAGGACACCCCGTCCAGGGCGCGGACCGGTCCGTAGCCGGCCGTCAGATCGCGTACCTCGAACATGTCACTCCCCCGTCCCGGGCTGCCGGTCGCCGGCCTCGCCGCCGGCCCCCTGGCCGGCCTCGTCGCCGACCTCTTCACCGAGGTAGGCGGCGACGACGGCGGGGTCGCGGCGCACCTCCTCGGGTCCGCCACGGGCGATGACGCGGCCGAAGTCCAGGACGGTGATGTCGTCGCACACGCTCATCACCAGGTCCATGTGGTGCTCGACCAGCATCACGGCCATCCGGTCGGTCAGGCCGCGGATGAGCTCCCCGAGTTCGGCCATCTCGTCGCCGCCGAGACCGGCGGCCGGTTCGTCCAGCAGCAGGAGCTCCGGTTCGCCGACCAGGGCGCGGGCGAGGGCGACCCGTTTGCGGACCGGGTAGGGCAGGCTGCCGGGGAGGCGGTCGGCGTGGCGCTCCACGCCGAGCCGGGCCAGCGTCTCGCGGGCCCGTGCGGCGAGGGCGGCCTCGTCCCGGGCGCCGCGGCCGAGGCCGAACAGGGCGGAGGCGAAGCCGGACCGGGCGTGCCGGTCGGCGCCGACCATGACGTTCTCCAGCACGGTCATCCGGTCGAAGAGGCCGAGGCCCTGCAGGGTCCGGCCGATGCCGAGGGAGGCGAGCCGGTGCGGGCGCAGCCCGGTGAGCTCCTCGCCCTTCCAGAGCAGCCGGCCGCCGTCGGGGCGCACGAAGCCGCAGGCCACGTTGAACAGGGTGGTCTTGCCCGCGCCGTTGGGCCCGATGACGCCGAGCACCTGGCGGGGCGCCACGTCGAGCGACACCTCCGACAGCGCCCGGACACCGCCGAAGCGGACCGACACGTCGGTGACGGAGAAGAGGGCGCGGGGCCCGCCGGAGCGGTCCGTGGCGGTGGTGGACGCGGTCGTGGGTGGGCTCAAAGCGCGCTCCCTGTCTGCCCCTGCCGGGCCGGCCGCCCGGGGCGGCGCACCCGGCTGTTCGGCTGCGGCGATCCCCTACCGTGGGCGCTGTGCACAGATTCCGACATGGGCGGAGCGCACAAAGCTGCTGGTGCGCAGCGCCCTGGGGAAGACGCCCCTCTGGCGTGGCTGTGCGCCGCGTGCCATCCTCCGGGGGCATGGGCGATGGCATGGGCCTGACGACCGGCCGGTCGACGGAGACGTCGGGGTTCCCCGAGGGCGAGGGACTCGACGAGGACCTGCGGCACGCCGTCGAGAGCGCCTGGGCGTCACTGCTGCCCTCCGCGGACGCGATCGCCGACGACATCACCCTCACGCTGCTGGCCAAGGACTGGCACGGCGATCCGGGCGCCGAGCTGCGGGCGGACATCCGCTCGAGCGTCCGCGCGCACATCCACCGCGGCATCCGCACGATGGCGGGTCTGGCCCGCACCGGGGAGAGCACCGTGTACCTGTGGCGGGAGACCGGCCGGCGCCGGGCCCGCCAGGGGGTGCGCATGGAACATGTGCTGAACGCCTACAGTCTGGGCTCACGGGTGCTCTGGGAGGCGTTGCTGGAGCGGCACGGCCGGCCGGGCGAGCAGGTCGACGACCGGGTCCTGGTGCTGGCCGGCCGGCAGATCTGGGCGGCGCTCGACGTGCAGAACGCGACGCTGGTGGAGTCCTACCGCCGCGAGGAGGCCCGACTCCACAACCGGGACCTCCAGCGCCGCCAGCGCCTGCTGGACGGACTGGTGGAGGGGCGCGGCGCGGACCCGGTCTTCGCCACGGAGGCTCGTGAGGTGCTGGGCCTGGGCACGGGCGAGCCGGTGGCCTGTGTGGTGGCCCCTTTCGACGGCCTGCCCGACGGCCCGGTGCGCGGCGCGGAGGACCGCCTGGAGCGCCTCGGGGTGACCTCCTGCTGGCACGTCCGCGGCGACATCTGCTTCGCGCTGGTGGCCACCGGCGGTACCGGCGGCACCGACCTGGCCCCTCTGGTGCGCGCGCTGGAGCCGGTGGTCGTCGGCCGCGCCGGGGTGGCCGCCTCGCCCGACGGCCTGGCCGGCTTCGCCACCGCCTACCGGCTCGCCGCGCAGGCGGCCGACTCGGTCCCGCGGGGCACGACCGGGGTGGTTCCGGTGACCGACCGCCTGCCGGAGGTGCTGCTGCGCGCCTGCCCGGAGGCGACCGCCGTCCTGGTGGAGCAGACGGTGAGCCCGCTGCTCGCCCAGCCGCCCCACCAGGCGGCCGTCCTGCTCGACACCCTGCGCGCGCTGCTGGCGCACGACGGGTCGCCGACCCATGCCGCCAAGCAGCTGTTCTGCCACCGCAACACCGTCATCTACCGGATGCGGCAGATCGAGCAGCTCACCGGCCGGAGCCTGCGCGACCCCCGGGACCGCCTCCTGCTCGCCCTCGGCGAGATGGCCGCGCCCCCTTCAGCGGCCTAGACCTCTGTCGGTTCGCAGCGCCCGGCCGTGCCCTTCTCCGCCGCCACGGCGGGGTGTTGACATGCCCTCACCCGGCCGTCAGTCTCTCCCTGCCCGGCCGTTCAACGCGCATAGCACGCCGCCCGTCACCCACCGCACGTCGTCCACCGCCCGCCGCTCGATGTTCGTCGCCCGACGCGCACAGCACGCCGCTCCGTCTTGTCATGCGCCCGCCACACCCGCGGGCCGTCCCCACCCCCACCCGGCAAGGAGTGCCCGATGTCCCCCCAGCCCTCCCCCCACCATCGTTCCCCCCGCCGAAGACTCCGCTCGGCCACCGCGCTGCTGGCGGTGCTCGGCGGTCTCGGCGCCTCCTTCCTGAGCGCCCCGGCGCAGGCCTCCGAGGTCCGGGACGCCGGGGCCGGCTCCCGCACCGTCGCCTACCACGGCTACCGGCTCGACGTGCCCGCCGACTGGCAGGTCGTCGACCTGACCGAGAACCCGCGCGCCTGCGTCCGCTTCGACCGTCCCGCCGTGTACCTGGGCGCCCCCGGCGAGCAGAACGACTGCCCGGCCCATCTGGTCGGCCGCACCGCAGGCATCGTGGTGGAACCGATCACCGCCCGCTCGGCCGGGCAGGTCACCGCCGCGACGGCCCGCGCCCAGCGCGGCAGGGCCACCGTGCCGTCGGCGGTCTCCAGCGACGACACCGTCAGGGTCGCCGTGGAGGACGCGGGCGTCCTGGTGACCGCGGCCCACACCCCGGACACCGAGGACCTGGTGCGTGAGGTCCTCGGCACGGCGGAGCTCACCTCCGCCGCCCGGCGCACCGAACTCCCGCGCTCCGCCGGGCAGCCGGCCACGGTGGCGCCCCTCGCGGCGGCCGGCCCGCAGCCGGGCTCCTACCTCGGCAAGGGCTTCGACGCCTGCGCCGCGCCCTCGACGGCCGCCATGAACGCCTGGCAGACGAGCTCCCCGTACAGCGCCGTCGGCGTGTACATCAGCGGCTCCTTCCGCGGTTGTTCGCAGCCCAACCTGACGGCGAGCTGGGTGACCTCCCAGACCTCCAACGGCTGGCGCCTCTTCCCCATCGACGTCGGCCGCCAGGCCCCGTGCACCAGCTTCTCGCTGAAGATGTCCGCCGACCCGGCCACCGCCAAGTCGCAGGGCGTCAGCGCGGCGGCCACCGCGATCACCGCCGCCTCCAACCTGGGCATCCCGGCGGGCAGCACCATCTACAGCGACATCGAGGCGTACACCTCGACCGCCTCCTGCAAGGCGGCGGTGCTGTCCTACCTCTCCGGCTGGACCGAGCGCCTGCACAGCGGCGGCTATCTCTCGGGCTTCTACTCGAGCGCCGCCTCCGGCATCAAGGACGCCGCCGCGGAGTACAACAACTCCGCCTACACCCGCGTCGACCACCTCTTCTACGCCTGGTGGAACAGCGCGGCCGACACCAACACCGGCACCTACGTGCCGTCCACGTACTGGGCGAACCACCAGCGGATCCACCAGTACGTCGGCGAGGTCACCGAGTCCTACGGCGGTTACTCGATCAACATCGACCGCGACTACCTCGACGTCGGCGCCGGCGGCACCTCGCCGACGCCCACCTGCTCCGGGGCCAACCTGAACTTCTCCGCCTACGCCACGGTGCAGACCGGCTCGAGCGGTGAACTGGTCAAGGCGGCCCAGTGCCTGCTGACCGCCGCGGGTTACAGCGCGGGCACCCCGGACGGCGTCTTCGGCACGGCCACGGCGACCGCGGCCCGCAACTTCCAGAGCGCCAAGGGCCTCAGCGCCGACGGCGTGGTCGGCCCGAAGACGTGGACGGCGCTGCTCTCCCGCGGAGCCGCCACCGTCGTGCAGAGCGGTTCGTCCGGGGAGCCGGTGACCCGGCTGCAGCGGGCGCTGACCGCGGCGCTGGGACGGACGGTGGGCATCGACGGCAGCTTCGGCCCCGCCACCGACCAGGCCGTGCGCGACTACCAGTCCTCACGCGGACTGACCGTCGACGGCATCGTCGGCTCCGGCACCTGGGGCGCGCTCCAGGCGGGGCGGTGACGTGAACCCATGAGACACGGGAGACCCATGAGACACCGGAGAGGGGTATCCATGCGGCGACTGCGTCACCTCGTCGTCCTGTCCGCCGCCCTCACCGGGCTGCTGCTCGGTGCGGGCGTCCCCGCCCAGGCGTTCGCCCAGGCCGCCTTCCCGCTGGCCGCGAGCGGCAGCCGGGGCACCGACGTCCTCGCGCTCCAGCACCTGCTGACCGCGCACGGGCGCTCGGTGGCCACCGACGGCGTCTTCGGCTCGGGCACCCAGAGCGCCGTCGTCGCCTTCCAGCAGTCCAAGGGCCTGGCCGCGGACGGCGTGGTCGGCGCCGCCACCTGGGGCGCGCTGGTCCTCACCGTCCGCGAGGGCGACAACGGCCCCGCGGTGAAGGCCCTCCAAGCCGCGCTGAACGCCAAGCGGGGCTCCGGGCTCACGGTGGACGGGGACTTCGGGCCGGCCACCGCCTCCGCGGTGCGCACCTTCCAGTCGCACGCCGGGCTGGGCGTGGACGGCATCGTCGGCCCGGCCACCTGGAAGAACCTGCTCTGGCACTACGAGAAGATCGATTTCGGCCCCGGCACGATGTGCGCCCAGAGCCCGGACGGCAACGCCAACGCACACTGGGCGACCTCCGGCGCCGTCGCCCAACTGGAGGCAGCCGCCGCCGCGTTCGCCGCCACCGGCAACGGCAAGCTGCCGGTGGGTGACGCGGGCTTCGAGCACGGCGGCGACATCGCGGGCCACGCCAGTCACGAGGTCGGCATGGACATCGACGTGTGGCCGGCCCGCACCGACTCCGCCCAGTGCACCGCCGGCCGCATCACCTGGCAGTCCTCCACCTACGACCGCGCGGCCACCCGCCGCCTGGTCCAGGAGATCCGCGCCAAGGCGCCCGGACGGGTGGAGCTGATCTTCTTCAACGACCCCCAGCTCATCGCCGAGGGCCTGACGACGAGCTACGCCAACCACGACAACCACCTGCACATCCGCTACCGGTAGTTCCGGCCACGGACCGGGACCGGGGCCTCGGCCTCGGTCCCGCGTGTCGTGCGCGTCACGGAAATTTCCTTTGCGTCCACGGCAGGTCGCCGCTTATCGTCGCTGAGACGAAAAGAGGCTTCATGGACCTGCTGAACGCGCTACGCGAACCACTCTTCACCTGGCTGGGCACCCCCGTCAGCTGGACGGAGCTGCTCGGCTTCGGCAGCGGCGCCCTGTGCGTCTGGCTCGTCGCCCGGCAGCACATCGCCAACTGGCCCATCGGCATCGCCAACAACCTGCTGTTCATCCTCCTCTTCACCGACTCCGGCCTGTACGCCGACGCGGCGCTGCAGGTGGTCTTCATCGCCCTGGCCTGTTACGGCTGGTGGGCCTGGATCAACGGCGGCGGCGGCGAACGGCTGCGGGTGCGGCGCACCGGCAGCCGTGAGTGGGCCTGGCTGCTGTCCGCCGGCGCGGTCGGCTTCGTCGCGCTCTGGCTGCTGCTGGACCACGCCACCGACTCGACGGTGCCGCAGTGGGACGCGCTGACCACCGCCCTGTCCTTGATGGCGACCTACGGGCAGTGCCGCAAGCGGGTGGAGTCGTGGTGGATCTGGATCACCGCGGACCTCGTCTACATCCCGCTGTACGCGTACAAGGACCTCTACCTGACGTCCCTGCTGTACGCCGGTTTCCTGGTGCTGTGCGTGCAGGGTCTGCGCTCCTGGCGTCGCGCGCTGCGCCACGAGGTGGTGGCGGCGGCATGAGGTACGGACACGGCCTGGTGCTCGGCAAGTTCTATCCCCCGCACGCCGGGCACCACCACCTGGTGCGGACCGCCGCCGAGCGGTGCGACCGGCTGACGGTGCTGGTGTGCGCCTCCACGGTGGAGTCGGTGCCCCTCGCGGACCGCGTGGCGTGGATGCGCCAGGAGCATCCGGGGTGCGAGGTCGTGGGCACGATGGACGAGGTTCCGGTCGACCTCACGGATCCGGACGTCTGGGCGGCGCACGTGGAGATTTTCCGCGCCGCCGTCCCCGGGCGGATCGACGCGGTCTTCACCTCCGAGTCCTACGGCGAGGAGCTGGGCCGCCGGATGGGCGCCGCCTCCGTCCTGGTGGACCCGGACCGCACGGCCTACCCCGTCTCCGGCACCGCCGTCCGCGAGGATCCCGTCGGCTGCTGGCAGTTCCTCGCGCCGGCGGTGCGGGGCGCGCTCGCCCGGCGCGTCGTCGTCCTCGGCGCGGAGTCGACGGGCACCACGACGCTGGCACGGGCGCTCGCCGCGCACTACCGCGAACGCGGCGGGGTGTGGGCGGACACCCGCTGGGTTCCGGAGTACGGGAGGGAGTTCAGCGAGCGCAAGCTGGACGAGCTGGGCCCCGACGGGAGTTGGGCCGACGTCTCGTTCGCCTCGGAGGAGTTCCCGCTGATCGCCGCCGAGCAGCTGGCCCGTGAGGACCGGGCGGCGCGGGAGGGCTCACCCGTGCTGTTCTGCGACACGGACGCGTTCGCGACGACGATCTGGCACGAGCGGTACATGGGGTCCGCCGACCCGGCGGTGGCCCGCGTCGCGGAGGAGGGCCGCCGCCAGCACCTGTGGCTGCTCACGGACCACACCGACGTCCCCTTCGAGGACGACGGCCTGCGCGACGGCGAGCACCTACGCCCGTGGATGACCTCCCGCTTCGAGGCCGAACTGACCCGCACGGGGCGCCCCTTCCGCGTCCTGCGCGGCTCCCCGGCCGGCCGCGTGTCGGAGGCGGTGGCAGCCGTGGAGGAACTGCTCGCGGACGGCTGGGGGTTCACGGACCCGCTGCCGGAGCGGCGGGGCGGACCGGAGGGCGCGGCAGGGCCCGTGTTCCCGGCTCCGTCGGCGCCACGGGACCCGGCTCGAGAGGTCGCGTCGAGGGCTGCGGGAAGCCGGTCGGCGGTTCCGGCCGAAGGGTGAGCGCGGGGGTAAGCGCTGGGGGCGCGAGCCGGGGGTGAGAGGGTGCCGGGACGGGTCGGCGCGAGCACACCGCGTCCGCGGCCCGGTTCGCGGCCGGTCCGCCCCGGCGTCGGCCCCGCCGCGTCCCGCCCCGCCGCGTCCGCGCCGCCACCTCCCATCCCGCTCGCCCCGCCCGTCCGCCCGCTCGCCCCGCCCGCCCGCTCGCCCCGTCCGTCCGTCCGTCCGGATAAGCCGTGGCCCACGCCCCGCAGCGGTGCCAGGATCGGGATGTTCGGAGCCCGAGGACAGGAGAAACGATGCCCGCGTACGCCATCGCGCACCTGAGGGACGCCGCCCCGCATCCGGAGATCGCCGAGTACATCGAGCGCGTCACGGCCACCTTCGAGCCCTTCGGCGGCCGCTTCCTGGTGCACGCCACCCCGCACGAGGTGAAGGAGGGGAGCTGGCCCGGGGGCGTGGTGGTGGTCGGCTTCCCGGGGATCGAGGAGGCGCGGGCCTGGTGGGACTCCCCCGCCTACCGGGAGATCGCCCCGCTGCGCTCGCGCCACATCGACGGCGACATCATCCTGGTCGAGGGCATGCCCGAGGGGTACGACGCGACGGTGACCGCCAAGGCGATGCGGGACGGGCTGACCAGGGCCTGACGCGCGCCGCCGGACGGCCCGCCGTCCCTCGCGGGGCACGGCGGGCCGCCGCACGGAATAGCGGGCTGCGCCACTGGGGTTGTCTCTCCCTGACAGACGTATGCATGCGCATTCGACGAAGGGTCGGACATGAAGATCGGCATCATCGGCGCGGGCAACATCGGCGGCAACCTCACCCGGCGGCTCACCGCCCTCGGGCACGACGTCTCCGTCTCCAACTCGCGCGGTCCCGAGACCCTGACCGCGCTGGCCGAGGAGACCGGCGCGACGCCGGTCCGGGCCGAAGAGGCGGCGCGGGGCGCGGAGATCGTCGTCGTCACCGTCCCGCTCAAGGCGGTCCCGGAGCTGCCCGCCGGGCTGCTGGACGGGGCCGCCGAGGGGGTCGCGGTGATCGACACCGGCAACTACTACCCGCGCGAGCGCGACGGCCGGATCGCGGAGATCGAGGACGGGGGCATCACCGAGAGCCGCTGGACCGAGCGCCGCATCGGCCACCCCGTGATCAAGGCCTTCAACGGCACCTACGCCCAGGACATCCTCGACCGTCCCCGCCCGGCCGGCGACCCGGACCGTATCGCCCTGCCGGTCGCCGGCGACGACGAGGCCGCCAAGGCCACGGTGCGGGCGCTCATCGACGAACTGGGCTTCGACGCGGTCGACGCGGGCGGCATCGACGACAGCTGGCGCCAGCAGCCGGCCACGCCGGTGTACGGGCTTCGCGAGGGCGTGGACAGCGTGACCAAGGCGCTGGCTGACGCGCCCGGGGTGCCCCCGCGGGTGTGCGGGGGCTGCCCGGCCGCCCCCGGGGCGCGGCCGCCCGGTTGCCGGGGGGGGGGACCGGCCGCCCCCCCGCCGCCCCCCCACCGCTCTCACTGCCTGACCGGGACGACCTCCCTGTCCCGCAAGGGAGGCAAGCTCACCCGCCCGCACCGGATCCCCCGGGCCCCGGCTGGGCGTCACTTCTTCGCGGTGAGCCCTTTCGGGTTCAGGTGCCCGATGTTGCCGCTCTCCGAGCCGTCCGCCGGGTCGATCACGCAGTCGATCAGCGCGGGTCCGCCCGCCGCCAACGCCTCCCGCAGCATGGCGGCCACCTCCTCGGGCGTTGTCGCCCGGTAGCCCTTGCCGCCGAACGCCTCGATCATCACATCGTGGCGTGCCTTCAGGACGGTCGGCGCCGGGTCGCCGTTGGGGGATGCCTCGTCCCCGCGGTACACACCGCTGTTGTTGAGGACCACGGTGACGATCGGCAGGCCGTAACGGCAGACGGCCTCGATCTCCATGCCGCTGAACCCGAAGGCGCTGTCGCCCTCCAGGGCGACGACCGGCTCCCCGGTCTCCACGGCGGCGGCGATCGCGTAGCCCATGCCGATGCCCATGACGCCCCAGGTGCCGCTGTCCAGACGATGGCGCGGCACCCGCATGCCGATGGTGTTCCGGGCGAGGTCGAGCGCGTTGGCTCCCTCGTTGACCAGGTAGACGCGCGGGTTCTCGGCCAGGACGTCCCGGACCGCCTGCAGTGCCCCGAGGAACCGCATCGGGTGCGCTTCCATGGCGGCCTGGAGGCGCTTGGACATCTTCGCCACGTTCTGCGCCGACCGCCCGGCGAGTTCGTCCCGCCAGGCGGCCGGCGCGGAGATCCGGCCGGGCTTGCTCCGCTCGGCCAGTGCCTCCATCACGGAGCCGATGTCGCCGACCAGCGGGGCGGCGATGGGCTGGTTGCTGTCCATCTCGCCCGCGGCGATGTCGACCTGCACGAACCGGGCGTCGGGGTTCCACTGGGGCGCGTCGCCGTGTCCCAGCAGCCAGTTGAGCCGCGCGCCGACCAGCATCACGACGTCGGCCCGCTTCAGGGCCAGCGAGCGCGCGGTGGCCGCGGACTGCGGGTGGTCGTCGGGCAGCAGACCCTTCGCCATCGACATGGGGACGTAGGGGATGCCGGTGGACTCCACGAAGGCCCGGATCGCCTCGTCGGCGCGGGCGTAGGCGGCTCCCTTGCCGAGGACGATCAGAGGCCGCTCGGCCCGCGCCAGCAGGTCGATCGCCCGGTCCACGGCGGCCGGCTGGGGCAGTTGGCGCGGCGCGGGGTCGACCAGCCGCCACAGCGAGGCCGCGCCCTTGTCCGCGTCGACGATCTCCCCGAGCACGGCGGCGGGGATGTCCAGGTAGACCCCGCCGGGACGGCCGGAGACCGCCGTGCGCAGGGCGCGCGCGATGCCGCGGCCGATGTCCTCGGCGCGGGAGATGCGGAAGGCCGCCTTGGCGAACTGCTTGGCGGCGGAGAGCTGGTCCATCTCCTCGTAGTCGCCGCGCTGGAGGTCCACCAGGTGGCGTTCGCTGGAGCCGGAGATCTGGACCATCGGGAAGCAGTTGGTGGTGGCGTTGGCCAGCGCCACCAGCCCGTTGAGGAAGCCGGGCGCGGAGACCGTCAGGCAGATGCCGGGCCGCTGGGTGAGGAAGCCGGCCGCGGCCGCGGCGTGTCCGGCGTCGCTCTCGTGCCGGAAGCCGATGTAGCGGATGCCCGACCTCTGGGCGAGCCGCGCCAGGTCGGTGACGGGGATGCCGACGACCCCGTAGAGGGTCTCGACCCCGTTGAGCTTCAGCGCGTCGACGACCAGGTGGATCCCGTCGGTGAGGGCGGCGGGGGCTTCGGCGCCTCCCGTCCCGGTGTCCTGCGCGACAGTGTGCGTCATCGTCCGGTTCCTCCGTCTCTCGCGGTGCTCCGCCTGGACGGCTGCTCGCCCGGGGCGAATCCGATATTGTATGCAGTATCCACGTGCACTGTATGCAGTATTCCCGGGGTGGACGGAGGACGCCATACCGCGTGCGCCACCAATCCGCGTCGACGCGGCAGCACGAAGGCCCCGACCGTGAACGGCCGGGGCCTTGCGGTGGTGGAGCGGAGAGAGTCAGGCGCTCGCGAGCGAGAGCTTCGCGGCGAAGCCGAGGAAGAGCGCGCCCGCCGCGGAGGAGGCGCCGGCCGACAGCCGCCTGCGGCGCCGGAAGGCCGCGGCGAGCCGGGTGCCGCCGAAGATCAGCGCGCTCAGGTACAGGACGCTGCCGATCTGCGCGAAGGCGCCCAGGACCAGGAAGGAGAGCGCCGGGTAGGCGTAGTTCGGGTCGACGAACTGCACGAAGAAGGAGATGAAGAAGAGGATCGCCTTGGGGTTGAGGAGGCTGACCACGAAGGCGCGCCGGAAGGGGCGTTCGACCTTGCCGCCCGACTCCCCCGCCGCCGCGGCCGCGACCGTCTCGGCCGTGCCGCCCGCCTCGTGCCGGGTGCGCCACATCTCCCAGCCCGACCGCAGCATGCCGATCGCCACCCACGCCAGGTAGGCCGCGCCCACGTACTTCACGATGCCGAAGAGCATGGCGTTGGTCTGGAACAGCGAGGCCACTCCCGCCGCCGACAGCGTCATCAGCACCGTGTCGCCGCAGAACACGCCGGCCGCCCCGGCATAGCCGGCGCGTACGCCGCGCCTGGCGGCGACGGAGAGCACGTAGAGGGAGTTGGGACCCGGCAGCAGGACGATCAGCAGGACGCCCGCCAGGTAGGTCGGGAGATTGACGACACCGAACGACGAGAACATGACCGGAGTGTCACACGAAAGGGCGGTTATGGCGATCATCTGCCCGCTATCCGGACGGAGCCGTTCCGCAAGGCGTGACTGCCTTCGCGGAACGGCTCCGGTGTGCGGCCCGCTGGGGGTGCCTGGTCTCAGGCGGTGAGCAGCGGCACGTCGAGGCGCTCGGCGAGCTCCTCGACCGTGATGCCGAAGGTGGCGGTGGCCCGCACGCCCTCGGGGGTGATGTCGAAGACGGCGAGGTCGGTGTAGACGCGGTCGACGCAGTCCAGCCCGGTGAGCGGGTAGGTGCACTCGGGCACCAGCTTCGCCGAGCCGTCCTTGGCGAAGAGCGTCATCATCACGAACACCTTCTTGGCGCCGATGGCGAGGTCCATCGCCCCGCCGACCGCCGGGATGGCGTCGGGCGCGCCGGTGTGCCAGTTGGCCAGGTCGCCCCGGCCGGAGACCTGGAAGGCGCCGAGGACGCAGATGTCCAGGTGTCCGCCGCGCATCATGGCGAAGGAGTCCGCGTGGTGGAAGTAGGCGGCGCCGGGCAACTCGGTGACCGGCACCTTGCCGGCGTTGGTCAGGTCGGGGTCGATCTCGCCCTCCTTGGCCGCCGGCCCCATGTTGAGCATGCCGTTCTCGGTGTGGAGGACCACTCCGGAGTCGGCGGGGAGGTGGTCGGCGACCAGGGTCGGCTGGCCGATGCCCAGGTTGACGAAGGCGCCCTGCGGGATGTCGCGGGCCACCAGGGCCGCCATCTCGTGCTTGCCGAGCGGGGCGCCGGTGTCGGTCGCGGTGTTCATGGCGTTCATGCGCGCTGAGCCTCCTGCACCACGCGGTCGACGTAGATGCTCGGGGTGACGACGGCCTCGGGGTCGAGGCTGCCGGTCTCGACGATCTCGCGGACCTGCGCGATCACCGTGGTGGCGGCCGTGGCCATCACCGGTCCGAAGTTGCGGGCGGTCCTGCGGTAGACCAGGTTGCCCATGCGGTCGGCGCGGTACGCGCCGATCAGCGCGACGTCGCCCTTGATCGGGTACTCCAGGACGTGGGTGCGGCCGTCGATCTCCCGGGTCTCCTTGCCCTCGGCGAGGAGGGTTCCGGCGCCGGTGGGGCAGTAGAAGGCGCCGATACCGGCTCCGGCGGCCCGCATCCGCTCGGCGAGGTTGCCCTGCGGGACGACCTCGAGCTCGATCCGGCCGGACCGGTAGAGGTCGTCGAAGACCCAGGAGTCGGCCTGGCGCGGGAAGGAGCAGATCACCTTGCGGACGCGGCCCTTGGCGAGCAGCGCCGCGAGTCCGGTGTCGCCGTTGCCGGCGTTGTTGGAGACCACGGTGAGGTCCTTGGCGCCCTGGCGTATCAGGGCGTCGATCAGCTCGACCGGCATGCCGGCCATGCCGAAGCCTCCGACGAGCACGGTGGAGCCGTCCTCGATCCCGGCCACCGCCTCGTCGGCGTGTTCGCACAGCTGGACGGTCATCGGGTGCCTCCGGTGACGTTCTCGAGGACGACGGCGAGCGCCTGGCCGACGCCGATGCAGATGGCCGCGACGCCCCAGCGCTCGCCCGACACCTCGAGCCGGCGGGCCAGGGTGCCGAGGATCCGGCCGCCGGACGCGCCGAGCGGGTGGCCGAGGGCGATCGCGCCGCCCTTGGTGTTGACGATCTCCGGGTCGATCCCCCAGGCGTCCACACAGGCCAGCGACTGCACGGCGAAGGCCTCGTTGAGCTCGACGGCGGCGACGTCCGACCAGGAGATGCCCGCGCGCCCCAGCGCACGGTTCGCGGCCTCCACGGGTGCGAAGCCGAACTCCTGCGGGTCCAGGGCGAAGACGCCCCGTCCGGCGAACCGGGCGAGAGGCTCCGACCCGATGCGGGCGGCGGCCTCGCCGGAGCCGAGCAGCACCGCGGAGGCGCCGTCGCTGAGCGGCGAGGCGTTGCCGGCCGTGATGGCGCCGTCGGGGCGGAAGGAGGGCTTGAGGCCGGCGAGCTTCTCGGCCGAGGAGCCGGGGCGGATACCCTCGTCCCGGGTGAGCTCGCCGCCCTTGCGGTCGACGACGACGGGGATCACCTGGTCGTCGTAGAAGCCCGCGTTCCACGCCGCGTCGGCGAGGTGGTGGGAGCGGGCGGCGAACTCGTCCTGCCGTTCGCGGGAGATCGAGAAGCGGTCGGCCAGTTGCTCGTTGGCCTCGCCGAGGGAGACGGTCCATTCCTTCGGCATGCGCTCGTTGACCAGCCGCCAGCCGAGGGTGGTGGACACCGCGGTGACGTTGCCGGCCGGGAAGGCGCGCCCGGGCTTGGGCATGACCCAGGGGGCACGGGTCATGGACTCCACGCCGCCGGTGAGCACGATGTCCGCGTCGCCCGTCTCGATGGCGCGGGATCCCATGATGGCGGCGTCCAGCGAGGAGCCGCAGAGCCGGTTGACCGTGGTGGCGGGCACCGACGTGGGCAGGCCGGCCAGCAGGACGGCCATCCTGCCGACATTGCGGTTGTCCTCGCCCGCGCCGTTGGCGTTGCCCCACACGACGTCGCCGATCTCGGCGGGGTCGAGGTCGGGGACCTTGCCCAGGACGCCCTTGACGGCCGCCGCTGCGAGGTCGTCGGGCCGGACGTCGGCGAGGGCCCCGGAGAACTTCCCGAAGGGCGTGCGGGCTGCTGCGTACAGATAGCTCTCGGTCACCTACTCACCGTACGAGCCGCCACTTGTTCGCGTCCAAGACACAGTGCGCATGGATTGATAAGCCGCTCTTATCAGTGGCGGTACAGTGGAGGCATGGAACTCCGCCAGCTCCGCCACTTCCTCGCCCTGGCCGAGGAGTGCCATTTCGGCCGTGCGGCGGCCCGCCTGCACGTGGCGCAGCCCGCACTGTCCCAGCTGGTCAAGCAGCTGGAGCGGGAGCTGGGGGTCTCCCTCTTCCACCGCTCGACGCGGCATGTGGAGCTGACGGAGGCGGGCCACCACCTGGTCGGTCACGCCCGCGCGCTGGTGGCCGAGGAGGAGCGGGCGCTGGCCCACATGCGGGAGCTGGCCACCGGCCACGCCGGGAAGGTCTCGGTCGGCTTCATCGGCACGGCCACCTACGACGTACTGCCCCGGGTCGCCCGGACGGTCCGGGCGCGGCTGCCCCGGGTCACCCTGGACCTGCGGGGCGAGACCCTCACCCCGCAGCTGGTCGAGGGGTTGCGTTCGGGCGCGTTCGACCTGGCCGTCCTGCGGGGCGCCGTCGACGCGGAGGACATCAGCACCCTCCCGCTGCGCTCGGAGCCGCTGGTGGCGGTGCTGCCCGCCCACCACCGGCTGGCCGGCCGGCACAGTGTGCCGCTGGCGGACCTGGCCGAGGAGCCGTTCGTCATCCACCCCTCGCAGCACCGGTCGTCGATGTACGACCTGGTGCTGGCGGCCTGCCGGCGGGCGGGTTTCGAGCCGGCGCAGGTCCTCGAGGTCGGCGAGACGGCGACCCTGGTGGTGCTGGTCGCCGCGGGGCACGGCGTGGCCCTGGTCCCCGCCTCGGTCCAGAGCCTGCACGTCGAGGGGGTGACCTATGTGCCGCTCACCGGCGGCGAGTCGGTCGACCTGCTCCTGGCGCGCCGGGCCCGGCGCGACCCGGCGGCCGTCGACCAGGTCGCCGCGGTCGTCGTGGACTGCGCGGGCGGCTGACCGCGGAGATCCCCAGGCCGAGGCCGCGGACCGCGGTGTTTTACCCGGTGGAGGCGGCGCCCCGGCCTCTGTTACGGTCGCGCTGCCGGCCGCGGGACTCCGGTGCGACTTCCGGAACCTGCCTTTGAAGCAATGATTCGCAGCTCGTGCCCCCATTCCCCGGCCGGCCTTCGCACATCCGGTCGCACATTCGGGGGGACAGACCATGGAGACCTTCGGCGACCTCGTCGCCGCCGACGACGTGCTGCTCTTCGTCAACGCGGCGATCACCGCTACCGGGCAGCGGGAGTTCCACGCCTCGGCGGGCGAGCAGAGCCTGTCGCTGGACTTCCTGCACGCCTACATGCTGGGCAACTACCGCGATCTGTACGCGGGTGTCCTGGCGCTCGACGTCAACGACCACAACGTGGTGCTGATCGTGCGCCGCCTGCTGGAGACCTCCGGCGAGGCCACCGCCGAGCAGCGCCGCCGTGAGGGCCGCCTGATCGCGGCACGGCTGGCGTCGCTGCCCCCGCCGCGGGTGTACAGGCTGTTCGGCGCGCTGCGCCGCGCCCGGGTGAACAACCGCCGGACCCGCGCGATCATGCGCGACTGGCTGGCCGCCCGCCCGGATCCGGCACTCGACGCGGTGAAGTACCGGGGCGCCTTCAAGGCGGCGCTGCGCCACGCCCATCTGCCGCCCGCCGGGGCCGAGTTGTCCGACTTCCTCTTCTCCCCCCACGCGCGTGCCCACTACGCCGCGCCGCTTCTGGAGACCTGGCGCCGCGCCCACCACGAGAAGGCGGCCCTGTACGACCTCCCGTACACGGTGGCCGAGGGGTTCGCCGCCCGGCAGGGCGTCCCCCGGGCCGTGTTCCTGGAGCGCATCGCGCCGCGGATGACCCGCACGGAGACGCTGCGGCTGCAGGAGTCCGCCCTGCGGCACGGCGCCGCCGACGTACGGGCCGACCTGACGCGGATGCCGCTGACCCGGCTCGCCTCGTACGTGCTCTCGCTGCCCCTCGAGGACCGCGTCCGCCGGCGCGCGGAGCTCACCGGCGCCCTGGAGGCCGCGGCCCGCCGGGCCGCCGGGCCGCTGCGGGGGCGCTGGGGCAAGGTCACCGCCGTCCTCGACGACAGTTTCTCCGCCTACGGTTCGGGGGTGAAGCGGCGCCGTCCGCTGGCCGTCGCCCTGGCCTGCCATCACCTGCTGGGGGCGCTGGCCGAGGACTACACCGCCCTGTGGACGTCCGGCCGTGACGACGCCCTGCTCGCCTTCCCGCACGGGCCGACCCCGCTCGGCCGACGGATCATCGACGCCCTGGACACCGCCCCGTCGCGGCTGGTGATCGTCTCGGACGGCTGGGACAACGCGCCGCCCGGACTGGCCGCCGAGGTGCTGCGCGTGTGGCGGACCCGGCTCGACCCGGCGCGGCGCACCAGCGTCGTGCACCTCAACCCGGTGTACGACTCCGGCGGCTTCGACGTGCGCCGCCTCTCCCCCACGGTGCCCACCGCGGGCATCCGCGACGCGGAGGACCTGGCCGCCCTGGTGGAGCTCGCCCAGTTCGCCGAGGGCCGCACCGGCCTGGCCGAGCTGACCGCGTACCTGGAGGAGCGCGCGGCCCGGCTGCTGGCCCGCACCACCGACGACCGCACCACCGACGACCGCATCGCCCACGGCGGGAGGACCCGATGAGCGCTCCCGCGCCGTCCGCACCCGACCTGACCGGTCTGCGCACCCTGCCCGCCCAG
The DNA here is from genome assembly GCF_042792855.1 of Streptomyces sp. NPDC056600. Taxonomy (NCBI): domain Bacteria; kingdom Bacillati; phylum Actinomycetota; class Actinomycetes; order Kitasatosporales; family Streptomycetaceae; genus Streptomyces; species Streptomyces sp. NPDC056600. The sequence continues at coordinate 56,184 of NZ_JBHTVQ010000037.1, read as the reverse complement.
GTGTGGGGCGCCGTACGCCTGGTCCCGCTCGTCCGCGACGCGCCCGTCGAGGACCTGCGGCTCGGCGCGCGGGCCTACGACGCGGCGGCCGGCCTGGTGGAGACCGGTCCGCGCGAGGCCTACTTCTCCTACGTGCCGCACGGATTCGTCGCCACCTGGACGAAGGACGGCTCCCCGGCCGCCTCCTACGGCACCCGGCTGTCCGCCGACAGGGACCTCACGCCCACCGAGGCGATGCCGCTGCGCATCCACCGCCGGCTGGCCCGCCGCGAGGCCAAGGACCGGCTCCGCTTCCTGCCGCTCCACCTGGCGCTGGAGGGCTACCTGGCGCTGCACTTCAACGGCCCGTCGATCGCCTGGGAGGAGTGGTCGCAGCGGGCGATCCGCAACGGCCTGTCCCCTCGTGCCGAGCAGGCCTACGCCGGGGCGGCCGTGGACGGACTCGCCGAGGCCCTGCGGGTGTTCGAGATCCACCCCGGCCAGTGCGGGGTCCTGCTGTACACCGCCGACGCCCTCGCGGCCGCGTTCGTGGTCCCCCATCCCGACGACTACCGCGCCCTGCACGCGACTCTGCTGCAGGACCTGTACGGCGACCTGGTGTACCACTACGCCATGCTGATGCCGCCCGTGCCGGAGTTCCGGGCCGAGCTCGGCGGGACGCGGATCCGCTCCCTGGCCGACCTGCGCGCCGCCGCGTCGCAACAGGAGGCCCAGTGGGCGGAGTTCCACGACGGGACGATGGCCGCGGGGCTGCTCCGGGAGGCGTACGCCTGGCAGTCGGTGTACCGCCTCGGGCGCTTCACCCTTTCGCGCTTCCTGCCCGCCTTCCGCCCTCACCGGGAGAACCACATCGGCGAGGCGATCACCGACGAACGGGGCCGGATCGCCTACCTCAAGACGTTCCGCCTCTCCGAGAGCCAGATCCGCCGAGGCCACCTGCTCGACCGGCTCGCCGCCCACGACTGGCATCTGGCGGACACGGCCGCGGACTTCGGCATCACGGAGGCGGCCCTGGCGCTGCGCCTGGAGAACGCCGGCTTCGGCAACCTGCTGCGCCAGGACGTCCTCGACTGCTACCGGCGGCAGCGGCGCGTGGGCCAGGGCTGACCGTCCGCCGCCGGGAGACGTCTACCGCCCGGCGGAACGGGCGAGCGAGGCCTCCTGGGCGAAGAAGGTCTTGGCGCGCCTCAGTGCCCGCGCGTCGTCCAGGACCTGCCCGGGGCCGGAGCCGTTGCCCAGCAGCAGGCCCCCGTCGCGCATCCGCAGGTAGGCGGCGGTGTTGCCCAGCATGAGCCGCAGCGGCTCGGCGACCGTCTCGTCCCGGTCCCCCATGGCCGCGACGCCCCAGAGGGTGCCGCCGGCCATCCGGGCCCGGAAGTCCAGGTCGGGAACGGTCAGCCACTTGGACCAGTGGTCCAGGTACGCCTTGGTCCACGACGAGACCGAGTACCAGTACAGCGGCGAGGCGATCACGATGTCGGTGGCCGCGAGGGTGGCTTCCCGCAGCAGCGCCTCGTTCTCCGCCTCCGGCCCGCTCACCTCGGGCCAGGGCTCGCCGGAGTGGCGTGCGTCGGCGTAGCCGGCCAGGGGCAGCCGCGCCAGGTCCAGCCACCGCTGCTCGACGCCGTCGGGAAGTTGCTCGGCCGCGGCGCGCGCCAGCGTCTCGGTGTTGCCGCCCTGCCGGGCGCTGCCGAGGAGGAAGAGGAACGAACGGTTCACAGGTGCTCCCGGTGTCGCGGTCGAACGTCGACGCGTCGATGCGTCGGCGCTGTGTACGGCCCCAACTCCCTTGCGGGCGCAACTATTTCCGACGCGCCGTATCAGGATGCGGTGTCGGTCTCCCGCCGGGCCGCGGTCGGCGCGGTCGCGAGGACCGTGTGCACCGCCGTGCGGATCTGCCGGTCGGTGAGGTCCGCGCGGGCGGTCAGCCGCAGCCGTGAGACGCCGTCGGGGACGGACGGGGGCCGGAAGCACCCGACCAGCAGGCCGGCCGCCCGGCAGTCGGCGGCCCAGCGCAGGGCCGCCTCCGGCGACGGCGCCCGCACGGAGACCACCGCCGCGTCCGGCCGTGCCGCGGTGAGGCCCGCCGCCGTGAGACCTTCGTGCAGGGCGGACGCCACTTCCCGGGCACGCGCCGCGCGCTCCGGTTCGCGCTCCAGGAGGCCCAGCGCGGCCAGGGCCGCTCCGGCGGCGGCCGGGGCGAGACCGGTGTCGAAGATGAACGTCCGCGCGGTGTTGACCAGGTGCTCGACCACCCTGGCCGGGCCGAGCACGGCGCCGCCCTGACTCCCGAGGGACTTGGAGAGGGTCACCGTCGCCACCGTGTCGGGTGCGCCCGCGAGCCCGGCCGCGTGCACCGCCCCGCGGCCGCCGTCCCCGAGCACGCCCAGGCCGTGGGCGTCGTCGACCAGCAGCGCGGCGCCCGCAGCACGGCAGACGTCCGCCAGGGCGCCGAGCGGCGCGGCGTCGCCGTCGACGGAGAAGACGGAGTCGGTGACGACCAGGGACCGGCGGCCCGGGTGGGCGGCCAGGGTCTTGCGCACGGCCTCGGGATCGGCGTGCGGCACCACAGCGGTCTCACCCCGCCCGAGGCGGCAACCGTCCACGATCGAGGCGTGGTTGCCCGCGTCGGAGACGACCAGACCGTCCTGGTGACCGCCGAGCGCGGTGAGCGCGGCGAGGTTGGCGGCGTATCCGGAGGAGAACACCAGGGCCGCCTCGAATCCGCAGAACCGGGCGAGCGCGGCCTCGAGTTCGGTGTGCAGCGCGATCGTTCCCGAGACCAGCCGGGAGCCGGTCGCCCCGGCGCCCCAGCGGACGGCCGCGGCGCCCGCGGCAGCCGTGACCTCGGGATGGCGGGTGAGGCCGAGGTAGTCGTTTCCGGCCAGATCCAGCGGCGCGTCCTCACCGGCCGCCTCCTCCGCCCCGCGGGGGCGAAGGGCCCGCACCAGGCCCGCCCGTTCGCGACGGCGGGCCTCCTCGTCGATCCATTCGAAGGCGTCCTGGCAGGCCAGCGGCATGGCGGTCCGGTCCTCGTCTCGGTGGTGCGGGCGCAACGGACCGACCCTAGCCGCAGTCGGCCGGTCACGACGTGTGGTCATCCACACACGCCATCCCGCGCCTTGTTGTCCGTTTCCTCCTTTGCCTGGTCCGCCGCGTGAGCAAGGATCAAGGCCATGGATCTGCTTGCCGCTCTGGTGGAGAAGGGGCTCCGACGTGAGTCGCCCTCCCGTGAAGAAGCCCTCGCCGTGCTGGCGACCTCCGACGACGATCTGCTCGATGTGGTGGCCGCGGCGGGCCGGGTGCGCCGCCACTGGTTCGGCCGCCGGGTGAAGCTCAACTACCTCGTCAACCTCAAGTCGGGCCTGTGCCCCGAGGACTGCTCGTACTGCTCGCAGCGGCTCGGCTCGAAGGCCGAGATCCTCAAGTACACGTGGCTGAAGCCGGAGGAGGCGGCCGAGGCGGCCGCGGCCGGCGTGGCCGGAGGTGCGAAGCGGGTCTGTCTGGTGGCCAGCGGCCGCGGTCCCACGGACCGGGACCTCGACCGGGTGTCGCGCACCATCGAGGCCGTCAAGGAGCAGAACGAGGGCGTGGAGGTGTGCGCCTGTCTGGGTCTGCTGTCCGACGGGCAGGCCGAGCGGCTGCGGGACGCGGGCGCCGACGCCTACAACCACAACCTGAACACCTCGGAGAGCACCTACGGCGAGATCACCACGACGCACACCTACGCCGACCGCGTCGACACCGTCGGGAAGGCGCACGCCGCGGGGTTGTCCGCCTGCTCCGGCCTGATCGCCGGCATGGGCGAGAGCGACGAGGACCTGGTGGACGTGGTGTTCGCCCTGCGCGCCCTGGACCCCGACTCGGTGCCGGTCAACTTCCTGATCCCCTTCGAGGGCACGCCGCTTGCCGAGGAGTGGAACCTCACGCCGCAGCGCGCGCTGCGGATCCTGGCGATGGTGCGGTTCGTCTGCCCGGACGTCGAGGTGCGTCTGGCGGGCGGCCGTGAGGTCCACCTGCGCACGCTGCAGCCGCTGGCGCTGCACCTGGCCAACTCGATCTTCCTGGGCGACTACCTGACCAGCGAGGGCCAGGCCGGCCGGGCCGACCTGGAGATGATCGCCGACGCCGGGTTCGAGGTGGAGGGGGCGGGGACGCCCACGCTGCCGCGGCACCGGGTGGCCGGGGGCGGCTGCGGGTCGGTGTGCGGCGGGGACGCGGCGGCCGACGGGGCCGGTGAGGGCGCGCGGGCCGACTGCGGCGAGGCCGCGTCGGCCGGCTGTGGCGGGTCGTGCGGTCACGCGGAGCCGGGGGCCGAGGCCGCGGTGGCCTCCGAGGGCGGTCGTGGGGCGGGTGGTGCGGCGGGTGACGCGGCGCGCCCCGACCTGGTCGCCGTGCGCCGTCGCGGTGCCGGAACGGACCTCGCGCCCAATGCCTGAGGTCGGCCCGGACGCCCTGCTCGCCCTGGACCGGGCGCACGTCTGGCACCCGTACGGCCCGATGCCGGGCCGCACCGACCCGCTGCTCGTCGAGTCCGCCTCCGGGGTGCGCCTGCGCCTCGCCCAGGAGGTGCACGGACAGCGGGAGTTGGTCGACGGGATGGCGTCCTGGTGGTCGGCGGTGCACGGCTACAACCACCCCGTCCTCAACGAGGCGGCGACCGCGCAACTGGGCCGGATGAGCCATGTGATGTTCGGCGGCCTCACCCACGAACCCGCGGTGCGGCTGGCGGCGCGCCTGGTGGAGATCACGCCGGAACCGCTGCGGCACGTCTTCCTCGCCGACTCCGGCTCGGTCGCGGTCGAGGTGGCGTTCAAGATGTGCCTTCAGTACTGGCGTTCGCTGGGCCGGCCCGGCAAGCGGCGTCTGCTGACCTGGCGCGGCGGCTACCACGGCGACACCTGGCAGCCGATGTCGGTGTGCGACCCGGAGGGCGGGATGCACGAGCTGTGGCAGGGCGTGCTCCCCCGCCAGATCTTCGCGGACGCGCCACCCGCGGAATTCGACGAGGCGTACGCGCGCGGTCTGGCCGACCTGATCGCCGCGCACGCCGACGAGACCGCCGCGGTGGTCGTGGAGCCCGTCGTGCAGGGCGCGGGCGGCATGGCCTTCCACTCCCCCGCCTACCTGCGGGTGCTGCGCGAGGCGTGCGACGCGCACGACGTGCTCCTCGTGTTCGACGAGATCGCGACCGGCTTCGGGCGGACCTGCGAGCTCTTCGCGGCCGACCACGCCCAGGTCGCCCCGGACGTGATGTGCCTGGGCAAGGCCCTGACCGGCGGATACCTCACGATGGCGGCCACCCTGTGCACCTCGCGGGTCGCGGAGGGCATCTCACGCGGCGAGGTGCCTGTCCTGGCCCACGGCCCGACGTTCATGGGCAACCCGCTGGCGGCCGCGGTCGCCGGCGCCTCCGTCGACCTGCTGCTCGGCCAGGACTGGCGGCAGGAGGTCAAGCGGCTGGAGGCGGGCCTGCGCGAGGGTCTGGCGGAGGCCCGGGAGCTTCCGGGCGTGGCCGACGTCCGTGTGCTGGGCGCCATCGGCGTCGTCCAGCTGGACCACCCGGTCGACATGGCCGCGGCCACGGCGGCGGCGGTCCGCGAGGGGGTCTGGCTGCGCCCCTTCCGTGACCTGGTGTACGTGATGCCGCCGTACGTCACCGAGGACGAGGACCTGGCCCGGATCTGCCGCGCGGTGTGCGCCGCGGCCTCGGCCGGCTGAACGAAGTGGGCAGGAGCGCGAGGAGCGACATGTCAGTGATCGTCGTATCGGGTACGGGCACCGAGATCGGCAAGACCATGGTCACCGCGGCGGTGGCCGCGCTGGCGGTGGCGGCCGGCCGTTCGGTGGCCGTGCTGAAGCCGGCCCAGACGGGGCTCGCGGCGGGCGAGCACGGGGACGCGGCCGAGGCGGCACGTCTGGCCGGGGAGGCGGGGGCCGTCACCGCGGTCGAACTGGCCCGCTATCCCGACCCGTTGGCGCCGGCGACCGCCGCCCAGCGGGCGGGGCTGCCGCCCGTGCGGGCGCACCAGGTGGCGGAGGCGGCCGAGGACCTGGCCCAGGAGCACGACCTCGTGCTCGTCGAGGGCGCGGGCGGTCTGCTGGTCCGTCTCGACGACCGCGACGCCACGCTGGCGGACGCCGCGAAGCTGCTCCGGGCGCCGGTGCTGGTGGTGGCTCCGGCGGCCCTGGGCACGCTCAACAGCACGGCGCTGACCGCGGAGGCGCTGCACGCCCGCGGGCTCGAGCAGCTGGGCGTGGTGATCGGCAGCTGGCCCCGGCGCCCGGACCTCGCCGCCCGCTGCAACCTGGCGGACCTGCCCCGAGTGGCGGGCGCCCCGCTGCTGGGCGCGGTCCCGGAGGGCGTGGGCGCCCTCTCCCCCTGGGCCTTCCGCCGGGCCGCACCGGACTGGCTCTCCCCCCGCCTGGGAGGCAGCTGGGACCCTTCCGCCTTCGTCGCCACCCACGGGTCGCTCCCGGGAGGGAGGCCGGAGGAGGAGTGAAGGGCGGTCCGCCCCTGGCGGGGGGCCTGCCCTGCCGGGCGGGCTCGGGCCCGGGTCCGTTCCCGGGCGGCGCGGTTCCCGCCCCTGCCTGGTGGGTGCGCCCCTACCGGGGGGCGCACCTTGGCCCGGGCGTCTCCCGCCCGGCCCGGCAGGCTCGCGCCTGCGTGGTCGGTCCTCCGGCGGGGGCGGGCTGCGGTCCGCCCCTGGCCGGGAGCAGGTTCCGACGCGGCCGGGCCGGCCCGCGACCGGCGCATGTGCGTGCGCGTGCCGCGCCGGGCGGAACGGTCCTGCCCTGGCCTGCCGGGGTGACCCTCGCGGCGGACGGACCCACGGTGGCTGCGCGGCGGAAGACCCGCTGGGCGCCTCGGTCGCGGTCCCAGCCGGCCAGGTCTCGCGAGCGATGGCGCCGCACCACCACCCCGGTGACCTCTTCGGCGCCCCTCGGCCCGGCGGAAGCCGTTCCGCTTTCCCGCTCACCGTCCCGTGGGTGAAAGCCCGTTCCCCGGCCGGGGGCCCGGTGTCATGATCGGGCCATGACTGCCGCGCCCTTCGTCCGCCCCTACCGTCCCTCCGACCGCCCGGCCGTCGGCCAGGTCTGCGTCCTCACCGCCTACGACGGCGGCGACGCCACCCCGCACTACGCCGACCCGGAGATCCTCCCCCTCCTCTTCGCGTACCCCTACGTCGACCGGGAGCCCGAGCTCGCCTTCGTCGTGGACGACGGCAACGGCGAGGCGGTCGGCTACATCCTCGGTACCGCCGACACCCCCGCCTTCGCCACCTGGTTCCGCGAGCACTGGCTTCCGGCGGCCGCCGAGACCTACCCGGCACCCCGGCCGCGGGGCGGGGAGCCCGACATGGACGAGGTGATGGCCGGCCTCCTCCACAACCCGGAGCGCATGGTCCGCCCCGAACTGCCGCCGTATCCGGCTCACCTGCACATCGACATCCTCCCGGCGTGCCAGGGCCACGGCCTCGGGCGCGCGCTGATGGAGACCTTCCTCGACGCCCTCCACGCGTCGGGGGTCGAGGCCGTCCACCTGTGCATGTCGAAGTCCAACACCCGCGCCCGCGCGTTCTACGACCGTATGGGCTTCAAGGAGCTCACCGTCGAGGACGACGGCCCGGTCTGGTACCTCGGCCGCCCGACGGCCCGCGCCTGACCTGCGCGCCTCTCCCTCAGGGCCCACGGTTCGGGCCCGACGTGCGGCCCCACCGCCGTGCTCACGCGTTGTCAGTGGTCCTCCCTAGAGTTGGAGACATCAGCCGGACGGAACACACCGTCCAGGCGCCGGGGTTCGCGGTCCCGGCGCTTCGCTGAGGGCGGCTGGCCACGCCCTTCGTCCGAGAAGCCGTATCCCCGCACGTCCGTCCACAGTCACGGTCGCGGGGAGACGAACCGAAGGGAATCGACGCGATGAGCACGACGGTGAAGGCCCGCCTCAAGAAGCACCTGGTCAACCATGTCGCCCTGGTCATCGACAAGTCCGGCTCGATGCAGGGGCATTCCGAGCAACTCATCCGCGTCGTCGACGAGTTCGTGAAGGGCCTCGCGGAGGAGTCCGACCGCCTCGGCCACGAGACCCGCATCAGTCTCTACGCCTTCGACCACCTGGTGGAGAACCTGGTCTGGGACATGGACGTCAAGCATCTGCCGTCCATGCGCGGCCTGTACACCGTGGAGAACGGCGCGACGGCGCTGATCCAGGCGTCGGTGAAGGCGCTCGACGACCTCGAGCACATCTGGGAGGAGTACGGCGAGCACAGCTTCCTCCAGGTCGTCGTCACCGACGGCGAGGAGAACGCCTCCGGCGCCGACGAGACCGGCTCGCGCCACGACCACCTGCCCAACGGCCGCGCGCTGCTCGACGAGTGGCGGACCAGGATCGCCGAGAAGCTCAACGGCCTCCCCGACCACTGGACCTCGGCCATCATGGTGCCGAACTCCCTGGCCAAGCGCACCGCCCAGCAGTACGGCTTCCCGACCGGCAACATCTCCATCTGGGACGCGGACTCGGCGCAGGGCGTCGAGGAGGCGATCGGGGCGGTGAAGTCGGCGGCCACCCGCTTCCTGCGCGACCGTGAGCAGGGCGTCCGCGGCACCAGGAACCTGTTCGCGATGGGCCAGGACCTCAGCAGCTCGGCCGTCAAGGGCAGCCTCCAGGCGCTGGACGCCGGCAAGTACGTGCTCATACCCGTGGACGAGCAGTCGGCGATCCGCGACTTCGTCACCAGCGCGGGCCACCCGTACACGACGGGCTGCGCCTTCTACGAGCTCTCCAAGCGCGAGAAGATCCAGCCCCGGAAGAAGATCGCGGTCGCGGAGAAGGACCCGAAGACCGGCCGGACGACGGGCAAGGTCTTCACCGGCCCCGCCGCCCGTCAGCTCCTCGGCCTCCCGGAGAGCGAGGTCACCGTCACGCCGGGAAGCAACGAGGCGTACACCGTCTTCGTCCAGTCCACCTCGGTCAACCGCAAGCTGATCCCGGGCACCAAGCTGCTGGTCCTGCTCTGAGACGCGGGTACGCCGCGCCCCGCACCCCGCCGCGGGTCGGCGGCGGCCCGCGCGGCCGGCCCGTCCAGGGGTCCGGCCGCCGCCCCTCCCGCTCAGGGCAGCAGGCAGTCCTGGTCCGGGTCCAGCCACTCGGCGAGCAGGACGGTCGCGTCGTCGACCAGCTGCCCCGCGTGCTGGTCGACGACGGCGTGCATGAGCTGCCGCAGCGTCTCGTGGACGGTCAGGTGGTCGGCGTTGTGCCGCACGATGTAGTCGACGAAGCGCTCGAGGCCGAACTCCTCGCCCTCGTCGTCCCGCGCCTCGACGATGCCGTCCGTGTACAGCACGACCCGGTCACCCGGCTCCAGCTGCTCCTGCCGGACGGTCACCGGCAGCCCGAGCGCGACCCCCATCGGCCCGGCCGGCGGACAGTACAGCTGCTGGGACCATCGTCCGGCGCGCAGCAGGACCGGCAGATGGTGGCCCCGGTTGATCCAGGTCAGCCGCCCGGTGCGCAGGTCGAGGTCCGCGAGGATGCCGGTGACGTAGCGGCTGTGCCCGAACTGCTCGATCAGGGCGTTCTCGATCGCCTGCGAGGTCTCGACGAGCCCGGCGCCCTGGCGGCGGGCGTTGCGGCAGGTGCCGATCGCCATGTTCGCGGTCAGTCCGGCGGTGGCGTCGTGTCCCATCGCGTCGAACACGGCCAGATGGAGCGTGCTGTCGGCCACCGCGTAGTCGAAGGCGTCGCCGCCGACGGCGTAGGCGGGCTCCGACACCGCGGCGACCGTGGTGCCGGCACCCGCGAACGCCGAGGGCGGGGTGAGGTGCCACTGCATCTCGGCGGAGACACTCATCGGCGCGGTCCGGATCAGGCGGGCGTAGGAGTCGCTGAACGCCCTCTTGCTGAGCAGCAGCAGCGCGACCACCGAGGCCAGCGCGTACAGGGCGTCCCGCACACCTTCACCCTCGACGTCCAGGGCGGTGTCCGCGCGGAGGACCCCCAGCCGTTCCACGCCGTCGGTGACCGGCATCCACCACCGGCGCAGCCCACCGTCGCCCGACGGGTCCAGCTCGGCGATCATGTCCACCCGACGGTAGGCGAGCCCGGGCAGCGTTCCCGCGATGGAGTACTCCGTGCCGCCCGCGCCCGCGTCGGGGCCCCGGCCGGTGACCTCGCGCAGCACCTTCTCCTGGAGGTCGGACACATGGATGACGACGTCGTGCAGCCCCGCGGCCTCGGCGTGCTCACGCACCATGCCCGGCAGGTCCTCGAGCCTGGCGATATGGCTCGCCACCACGAGGGCGGTGAGGGCCTTGTCCAGTCTTGCCGCGTCGGTCACAGCGGGCTTTCCCTTCCGGCGTCTCCTCCCCGGCGACGTCGCTGGGAGATCCTCGGGCCACCGAGTACCCGCAATCACGGTGAGAATCGTCCGGCACCGTCCGCGTCGCCGCTCAGCCTCGCGGCCCACCTGCGCTGCTCGGAGGTGTCCGGGACGGCGAGGCCACGCGCCTCCTCGATGCGGGTCCAGGCGATCTCCGGGTCCACCCCGTTCAGCACGAGCAGCGCGGCGGCGAGCAGCGACGCCCGGCCGATGCCGAACCGGCAGTGGGTCGCGACGTGCGCGCCCGCGCGCAGCCGCCCGGCGAGGTCGCCCAGCACCGGCAGGACGGCGTCGGCGTCCGGCGCCGTGCGGTCGGGTATGGGCATGGCGACGAACCGCAGCCCGGCGGCCGCGGCGGCCTCCGCCTCCCCGCCGAGGCCCAGCTCCACGAGCTCGGGAGACGTCAGCGCGCACACCAGCACGTCCACGCCCGCCCGGCGCAGGGCGTGCATCTCGTCCTCGAGCCAGTCGGCGCCGCGAGGCTTCGCCATGGTGCTCAGCCGGCCAGGGAAGTCGGGCAGGTCGACGGTGTACAGGGTGGGACGCATCGCGAAGACACCTCTCGTTGATCGGACCGGGATGACCGGGATGACGGGGATGACGGGGTGGCAGCCGACGACATCGGCGGCGAGGCCTTGGGCCTGGCCCGGGAGTGCGTGGATCAGGCGTGACGTGGCCGCCTCACGACTGAGGGAGGATCGCGCGCTTCGGCTGCCTCACCGCAGCGGTGAATGCTCTGGAGCGCCCGGAGCCGGGGATGATCGCCCGGTGACGACGGCTGCGCAGTGCTCACGAATCACGGGTCACGCACAGGCGTGCCCGCGCGCATCACGTCCGGCCGCGTGCGAGCGGGGCCTGGCCCGGCTGCGGGATTCACAGGGGTGGCGGGACGGGTGTGCCGAGACCTTCGCGCCAGGACCTTGGTCGAACCGGCGCGTGGTCGGCCTGCCCGCGGTACAGAAGGAAACCGGCGGACGTCAGCGGCCGAGGGCCGCAGGGTGGATCTTCCCAGGCGGAACCGGCCGTGTCCACCCGATCGGGCTTCCGCGCCGCCGCGACCTGGCCCTCAACGTGGCGAATGCGCGGGCCCCGGCACCCGCTGCCCGCCCGGTCTCTTCGGCGGTGCGGGATCGGTGGGGGTGCGGGATCGGTGGAGGTGCGGGATCGGTGGAGGTGCGGGGCGGCTGGACGGCCGCGCACGGCGCGGCCGTCACGACGATGCCCCCAGCGGGGCCCCAGCGGGGCCGGGTCCGCCGGGGGGGCGCGGTCGGGGCCGCGCCGGGTTCAGCGACGGCGGCGCCCGATGGGGCCGGCCTCCGCGGCCGCCGGAGGCGTCATACGGGGCCCGGCGGCAGCGCCCCGTACGGCGCTGCCGCCCGGACGGGTCACCGCTGCGCCAGGAACTCCTCCACGGAGGTGGCGAGGGCGATGGGCGTCTCGTCGATCGCGTAGTGCCCGGCGTTGGACAGCACCTCCACCTCGCAGCGCGGGTACCACAGGCGGAACGTGGCCTCCATGACGTCGGCGCCCAGGGCGGGATCGTGCTCACCGACGATCACCTTCACCTCGACCGTGCTGCCCTTGATCTCAGTGTGGAAGTCGGTCTTCGCCCAGGCCTGGAGATAGCCGGCCACGGCGTCGGGGGTGGAGTGGCGCCACGACTGGGAGACGACGGCGTCCAGCCATACCCCGCTGAGGCGGTTACCGGTGGTCAGGTCGATGATGGCGCGCCGGTTGGCACGCTCCTCGGCCGCTCCGGAGAACAGCGCCCAGCCCTGGTCGTCGAACGGCACCCCACTGGCCGGTACCGGTGAGATGCCGACCATGGCGCGTACCCGGTGCGGCGCGTCGGCCAGCACCCGCTGCATGACCGCGCCTCCCATCGAGTGACCCACCAGCGAGAACCGCTCCAGCCCGAGGCGGTCGGCCAGCCCGAGGACGTCCGCCGCGGCCTCCTTGAGCGAGTAATCGCCGGACTCCTCGAGGCGCGATCCGTAGCCCCGGTAGTCGGGGAACACGTACCGGAACCGGGCGCCGTCCAGGTGCGGACGCAGCGGCCTCCAGGCCGCCGCCGAGCCGAACCAGCCGTGCAACGCGATCACCGCGTGGGGCCCGTCGCCGTACTCCTCGTACGCCACGCCGCTCGTCCTTCCGCCAGGACGCCGCGAGGGACGCCGGCGTCAACAGGGGCACACGCCGGACCCGCCCACGGCCGTGTCGCGGGACGAGGCCAGGCTAGATCCGTCGGTACCTATAGGGTCCCTATTGTCCCGACCTGACCCCCTGTTGGAAAGACTGCCGCCCGGGGACCGGTGACGACTCCTGGAATGTCGATGCGTCGACATATCGTCGCCGGACGCCCGCGCCTCGCGGAACCCTCACGCCGACGTCACCGGAGAGCGGGACCGGCACGAAGCCATCAGACCGGGTCGCCGCCTGACGCGAGAGGCTGCCGGCCACCGCTCGACAGGGTCGGATCGTGGACACCGACGCGAGCGACCCTGCGGGACGAGCACCTGCCCTGAACTGGCAGGAAGCGTCCACGCTGCGACGGGTCGCGCGACCCGAGGAGGTCGAGGCCGCGTTCAGCCGGGGTGAGGCGCTCGTCGGGGTGGCTGTGATCGCCCTGGCCTTGAACCACCCCGACGCGGGGGTGATCTTGCCCCAGGTCGCTCGGGCAATGGCGGCTGACGATCCGGAGGTCCGCCGCCAGGGCGTTGTCGCCCTGGCGCATGTCGCACGGCTGCACCGAACGGTGGACCAGCACTGTGTCGATCTGCTGCGCGGCTTCCCTCGCGGCAACGAAGCTGACGATGACCTGTGGTCCTTCGTGGATCACCGGTTGCTGCCGTGGTGGCTGTGGCGATACCAGTCTGGCCAGCGATGGCGATGGTTGGTCCGCGACAGATGGCGGGGCTGAAGGTGCCGTTCGACGGGACGGCACCTGAGAACCCCGCCGTGGACCACGCAGTGGCCCCGAGCGGGGTCTACCGCGCCCCGGCCGGGTTGGCGTCCTCGCTGAGGTAGGTGCCGTACCCCTCACGGACCAGCGGACCGTCGAAGATCAGGACCTCGTTCACCAGGCCGCCCCTCTGGTTGCGGTAGTTGACGACCAGGCAGTCCACTCCGACGTAGCTGCCGACCACCTCGAACCGCAGGTCGGGGATGCGACGGAGGCCCTCGGTCCAGTAGGCCCGCAGCGCCTCCTTGCCGCGCATCACCCCGTCGCCGCCAAGCAGTTGGGCGGCCACGGGCGACCGGAACGTCACGTCCTCGGTGAAGTGCGCCAGCAGCGCGTCCAGGTCGTGCGCGTTCCAGGCCGTCACCCAGGAGTCGGTCCACAAGCGTGCCGCAGCATGATCCATGCGGGCATTGTGTCACCGCCGCGGAGCCGCGCCTCGTCGGGCGATCGAGGCACGGCTCACGTCAACTGGCCAAGTAACAGGAGACGTTGGCCGCCCACGCGGGCTAGGGAATGATCACGCCCGGGCCGTTGTCGCCGCTCAGGTTCCAACCGAACCACGCCTTCGCCGCCGGCGCCCCGATGTCGACCGGGTTCACGGCGACCGACTTGGAGGCCGTCACGCCGGAGGTGGCGCCGCGCAGCTGCCAGACCGCGCCGCCGTTCACCACGGTGCCCAGGTTCTCACCGGGCGCGCCGGCGACCAGGTCGGCCTTGCCGTCGCCCGTCACGTCGAGCAGCCGCACCGAGCCGCCGAACACGTCGCCGGACTCCGCGACGCCCGGGACGTTCGTCGTGTCCTGGTGGAAGGCCTGGGCGCCCGTGCCGGTGAGCCCGCCCTTGCCCCCCTTGAGCACCACGACGGCGCCGGCCCTCTTCTTGGAGCCGATCGCCTCTCCGGGCACGCCGACCGCCAGGTCGGGGTAGCCGTCCGCGTTGACGTCGCCCGCGCTCAGCCGCCCGCCGAACTCGTCGCCCTTCTCGCTGACGCCCGGCACGCCTGACGTGTTCTGCGTGATCGTCCTGGTACGCGTCGAGCTGGGTCCGGACGCGGAGCCGTAGAAGATCTTGACGGTGCCGGGGTCGTCCTCGAGGTTCTCCGTGATGCCGTTGGGGAAGACCCGGGTGGCGAGGTCCGCGTAGCCGTCGCGGTCGAAGTCGGCGACGGCGGTGCTCGACGCGGAGGACAGCCGCGAGGGGACCGTGGACAGGCCGTCGGCGCTGCCGAGCCACAGCTTGCCGCCCTCGGCGTGGTTCTCGTAGACGTAGAAGGTGGCGAGGTCCTCGATGCCGTCGCCGTTGAAGTCGCCCACGGCGGTGGAGTTGATGTTGTTGTCGGTGCTGTACACCAGCAACTGCTGTTCGCGGGCGGGGACGCCGTCGCGGCCGATGGGACCGTAGAGCACGTCGTGGTAGTCGTACTCGTCGCCGTGGCGCATGAACAGGTCGGCGTGACCGTCGTGGTCGAAGTCGCCGACCGCGAGGTCTTCGCCGACCTCGGAGTTCGCCGGTGCGGCGATCCGGACGGCGCCCTGGCCGGAGACGCCGGTCGTCCGGCCCCACAGCACGACGACGGCACCGCTGACGTTGGTGTCCTCCTGGTAGTCGCGGGTGGCGACGGCCAGGTCGGTGAGGCCGTCGCCGTCCAGGTCACGGGCCTCCAGCGCGTAGCCGAAGACCTTGTTCTCCCCGGACGCGCCGGGGACGCCGGCGGTGTCCTGGCTGATGGTCGTCGTACGCGCGGGATCGATGCCGTGCGCGGAGCCGTAGCTGATCGTGACGTAGCCGGCCAGCGGGTGGCCGCCGACCTTCGCGCCGGCAGCGGAGACGGCGACGTCCTGGTAGCCGTCCCCGTCGAAGTCCTCGCGCACGGTGGGGGCGGCTGCCTCCGCGGAGGCGGTGCCCGCGAGGACCGGGACGCCGAGCGATCCGATCAGTGCGGCGGCCACCGCGGTCGATATGGCGGGTCGGCGGAGCGCCATGGTGTTCCTCCTGGGGAAGCGGACGAGGGCGGGGCGCGGTGCGCGCGGGTGTGCCTCACCAGGAAGACACGCGGAAACGGCCGATGGTTGTGCGCCGAACGGCACGTGAACCGGAAAGGGAGGCGGCCCTCTCACGGAAGGGCGGGCGGCGGGATCTCAGCACTGTCAGAGGAACGCGCTCCCCCGGCACGGCCCGCACACGAGGCGTACGCCGCCCCGCAGCCGCCGAAGTTCACGTTCGTGGCGTGGTCCGGGCCCTCCTCGAGCTGCGCCGCAGGGACGCGGGAGCTCACGCCGCGGCGGCACCGGCGCCCTTGAAGACCTGCCGCGCGTGCCAGTCGACGTGTTCCGGGCTCGGGCGCGGCCTGCCGGGGCGGGGGAGGGCCACCGGTTGCCCGTGGAGCATGTCCGTCGCCCTCCCCGCCGCGCTCCGGGCCACGTACAGGGGTGATACCTGGATGCGCAGGTCGGGCAGGATCCCCAGGACGCCGACGTCGAAGAGGGTGTGGTGGAGCGAGCAGAGGGCGAGCCCGTTGCCGACCTCGTCCGGTCCGTCCTGGCTGTGCCAGCGCACGTGGGCGGCCTCCAGCCCGACGGGGTTCCGGCCGAGCGCGCCGTCGAACCCGCAGAACGCGCAGGCGTACGCGTACGCCTGCAGCACCTCCTCCGTGAAGCCGGTCCGCCGTCGCCTGCCGCGTGTGGCGGGTCGCTCGCCGGGATCGGCGAGGCCTGCGAGGTCGAGGCCGATCGCGTCGCAGATCACCGTCTCGAGGGCGGTGGTGAAGTGCTGCTCCATCAGCAGCCGCACGGCCTGGCCGAGCATCCCGGGTTCGGCCAGCAGCAGTTCGACCTCGGGCCGCAGCCGACCGTGGGCCCCTCGGTCCCGAAGCCACCCGCGCCGCTCGGGGGCGCCGGGCCCGATCTCCTCACCGTCCTTGTCCCGCAGGTCCCACAGCTCCCGCTCGAGGTGGACGAAGGGCATCGCGGCCCGCTGCCGGGCGGCCGCAGGGCTCCTCACCGCCGGGCCGAAGTCGTTGATCAGCCTGCTGACCGGCTCCTCCGCCATGTCGTACGACACCTCGGTGCTTCCCGTCTCCGCGAACCGGCCGAGCAGCCAGAGCACGAGCAACGGCTTGTGCGGCGCCCGGCGGCCGGCGATCCGAGCGCGCCGCAGCAGGGAGAGACGGCGCGTCAGCTCCTCGCGCGTCATGCGTCCCGGTCCGGCCGCGCCCACGAGCTCCCCCACCACGCCCCCTGCCGGCGATCACACGACACCTGGCCCGCCACCGTACCCGTCACGGCTCTCCGTCGGTTTGCCGGACTGCGCCTCACCCCCTCACAGATGTACGGCACACCGATGTACGGTGTCGCTCTTGTCGCGCCGTGCCGTGGGGCGACCTGTTCCTGTGGGGGGAACCGACATGGAAGCCGACGTGCTCACGCGTCCGGACAGGTTGTGGTCGGTGGACGAGGTGATGTCGAGTCCCGGCCCGGTGCCGGCGGCGGCCGGGGTGTACGGCTGGCACTTCGACGAGGCGCCCCATCCGGATCTGGAGGGGCGGGGGCTGCTCTACGTCGGCATGGCGCCGCGCTCCATGACGAGCCGCGTCAGCAGGCAGAACCTGCGGACCCGCGTGCGGTACCACTGCCGCGGCAACGCGGAGGGCTCCACCCTCCGGCTCTCGCTCGGCTGCCTGCTCGGCCTGGAACTGCGCCGAGTGGGCAGCGGCACACGCATGACCTTCGGGCGGGCCGGAGAGGCGGAGCTCAGCGGGTGGATGAGGGCACACGCCCGGGTCTGCTGGGTGGAGCACGAGACACCCACGGTGCTCGAGTCCCGGCTCATCGCCCAGTTGGACCTGCCGCTCAACCTCGACCAGAACCGCCGGAACGAGTTCCACGCCGTACTGAAGGACCTCAGGGCCGCGGCCAGGCTCAGGGCCCGGGAACTGCCCGTCGGAGAGTAGCCGGCCGACCGGGAGCGCGCCCGAAACATTCGGAGAGTTTCGGCCTTGTCCTGGATGTGGCCGAATGAACCCATCGCACGACAGGGCGAAAGGGGCCCGGGAGGCCGGTTTCCGCCGATCCGTCCGGCTGGGGCGGCCGACGATACCGGGGGTAGGAGGGCGAGAACGGCCAACCTGAGACGGGTGGCACCGGAGCGTTGTCACACCCCGGCTCCGTTCCTAGCCTGAAAGCGCTTCCTCCCCGGCCGGGCGCCCCCAGCAGTCCGTGCGCTTCGCCGGCCAGGAGGTGTCTCTCCGGCGCCGAGGAGCTCCACCGGGCCGGAGCGCACCGTCCCCCCACCTGGCGCGCCCATGGGCCACCCCTGCCCGGCCGTGCGCCCTCCTTTGGAGGTTCTATGCGCTTACACCTGCAACGGCCCTGGGCGTGGGCCGTGGCCGCGCTCGCCGCGACCGTCATCCTGGTGCTGACCGCCCTCGATCCGCGGGCCGACGCCGCGATCCGGGCCGACACCACCGCCGCCGCGGCCGCTGCCGCCGCGGCCGTCGAGGACGAGGGCGCCGACTGCGTCGTCGGGAGCACGCCGGCCGGTTCGGACGCCAAGCTGCCCGACCCGTTCAAGCGGATCGACGGCACCCGCGTCACCAGCAAGACCGACTGGCGCTGCCGCCGCGCGGAGATCAGGGAGCTGGCCGAGCGCACCGTCTACGGCCAGAAGCCGGCGAAGCCCACCGTGTCCGGCACGGTCTCCTCCAGCAGCATCACGGTGAACGTGTCGGACCAGGGCCGCAGCGCCGGCTTCTCGGCCAAGGTCGAACTGCCCAGCGGCAGCGGTCCGTTCCCCGCCGTGATCGTCGTCGGCGGGCTCGGCGCGGACACCGCCACGATCAAGGCCGCGGGCGCGGCCGTCATCAGCTACGACCCGCTCGCGGTCGGCCGCGAGGGCACCGCCCGCACCAACAAGCAGGGCGCCTTCTACACGCTCTACGGCAACACCAGCTCCACGGGCCTGCTGATGGCCTGGTCGTGGGGCGTCAGCCGGATCATCGACGTCGTCCAGCAGTCGGGCGCCGGCGTACTGAAGGGCGACGCGCTGGGGGTCACCGGCTGTTCCCGGTACGGCAAGGGCGCCTTCGTGGCGGGCGCGTTCGACCAGCGGATCGCCCTGACCATGCCCGTCGAGTCGGGCACCGGCGGCGCGCCGATCCTGCGCGGGGTCAACGGTGAGAGCGGGGCCCAGTCGTTGAGCAGCGCGTACGGCGAACAGCCCTGGCTGGGGGACGCGTTCAGCTCGTACACCTCGAGCCCGAACAACCTGCCGGTGGACACCCACGAGATGATCGGCATGATCGCTCCGCGCGGCCTGTTCGTCATGGAGAACCCGCACGTCGACTGGCTGTCCGCCAAGTCCGGCAGCGTGGCCGCGCTGGGCGGCGCGGAGGTCTACCGGGCGCTCGGCGCCCAGAGTTCGATCTCCTACTGGTCCGACGTCCAGGACGGCACCCACTGCGCCACCCGGTCCGAGTGGCGCACGCCGATGACGCAGAGCATCAACGCCTTCCTGAAGAACTCGGGTTCCGGGCCGGGCGTCTTCCGGATCGCCGGGTCCAAGGCCGGGAGCCTGTCGGGCTGGCGGGACTGGACGACTCCGACGCTCGCCGACGGCGGCACGTCCGGAGGGACCAGCGCGGGCACCACCAGCGGGACCACCTCCGGCACGACCTCGGGGACCACCTCCGGCACCACGTCGGGAGCGACCTCCGGCACCACGTCGGGAACGACGACAGGCGGCACGGCCGGCGGGACGACCACGGGCACCACGTCCGGCACGACATCAGGCACGACGGCCGGGACCACGTCCGGCACCACGGGGAGTACGGGAAGCACCGGCGGCACGCCGGGCACGGGCTGCTCGGCCACGCACCGCACGGTCAGCTCGTGGAACGGCGGTCACCAGGGTGAGGTGACCGTCCGGAACAGCGGCACCGCCACGGTGAGCGGCTGGTCCGTCGGCATGACCCTCGGTTCCGGCCAGAGCATCGCCAGCCTGTGGAACGGCGTCAACACCGGGACCAGCGGCGCGGTGACGGTCCGGAACATGGCGTGGAACGGCACGCTGGCCGCCGGGGCCACCGTCACGTTCGGCTACACGGTCGGCGGCGGCACCACGGCTCCGTCCAACCTGACCTGCACCGCTTCCTGACGCCTCTCCCCCACGGCCCGCACGCCGCCCCGCCCCCGGCATCCGCACCGCCGGGGGGCGGGGCGGCCCCGGCGATGCGGGGGCGTGCTCGAGGAGTTGAGGAGGAGGAGTTCAGGAGGAGCGGGAGAGCTGCGCGCGCACCCAGGCCGGATCGGGGTTGGTGTGCGGCCGGCCCGCCACGACGACGGTCGGCACCGTCTCGTCGCCGTCGTTGGCCTCCCGCACCGCCGCCGCGGCGGCCGGGTCGCGCCAGATGTCGACCCAGTGCAGACGGCCGGCGCTGGTGCCGAGGCGGATCCGGAGCCGCAGGCAGTAGGTGCAGCCCGGGCGCCAGTAGACGATCGGCCGTCCGTCGGCCGCGCTCCGGCGCTGCGCCTCGGCCGCGTCGAGCGACCGCGGGAAGACCAGGGGCGAGAGGAGACCACCGAGGAGGACGAACAGCAGCAGGAAGACGGCGGCCTCTACGGGCTCCCCTCGAAACGCCCGGGGAGCGGCGAGGGCGACACCGCAGAGGACGCACACCATCGACAGGATCCAGGGGCGCAGCATGGCGCGAGCCTAGCGGGGCGCCTCGACGCGCCGTCACCGGGCCTACCGGCGACGCCAAGGACCCGTGCCCGCTGGGAGAACGGCCCCGGCCCCCCTGCGGTCGCCCGCCGGAGGGCCGGGGCCCGGGCGGCGCGGGTCAGCGGTTCCGCGCCGTCCGGGTGGAAGGGGCGAGCGGGCCCCTGTCAGCAGGTGACCTCCGAGCGGCTGACGGCCACGTCGTCGAACCACAGGGTGTCGTCGCCGACGCCGTAGCTCTCCCAGCCGAGCCGCAGGCCGGTCGGCCGCGGGGCGGTGGTGCGGGACAGCCACTGCTGGTCGATGTCGCCGGTGGGGACGCCGTCGGCGTGCAGACCCGGCACCTGCTCGCTGCCCAGCCAGGTGTCGAGGTTGCCGTTGGAGGTGTCGATCTTGAACCGCAGGCACTGCCAGCTGCCGGTCGGCAGGGCCCGGCTCTGGGCGACGCCGTTGGGGCTCTGGGCGGGCAGCGTCGCGTCGTCGATCTCACGGTTCCACTGCAGGGCGCTGTTCTGGCCGCCGACGCGCAGGGTCTTGCCGCCCTGGGAGCTGTCGGGCATGGAGACGAAGGAGACGTGGGCGGCGGGCAGCGCGGTGGTGTGCCGGACCCACATCTTGACCCACATCACGGGGCCCACCGAGGCGATGTCCTTGGTGGTGGCGAGGAAGGCGTGGTTGCAGTAACCGGCCTTGCCGTCGACGCGGACCGACTTGCTGCCGCTGTGCGCGACCGAGCTGTCGACGCTGACCTTGCCGGCGCCCTGGCAGTCGGGGGCCTCGAGCTTCCAGTTCCCGGCGGGGGTCGAACCGCTCTGGTCCTCGAACCCGTCGCAGATCACCGCGCCGCCGCAGCCGCCGCCCGGCGGGTTGGTCGGGGGCTGGGAGGTGGTGGGGGGCGTCGTGGGAGGCGTCGTGGTCGGGGTGCCGGGGTCGGTCGGTGTCACGGTGCCGTTGCAGGCGACGCCGTTGAGCGCGAAGCTGCTGGGCGTGGGGTTGGAGGACTGGTAGCTGCCCTGCAGGCCGAACTCGGCGGAGCCGCCGGTGGCCAGGTTGCCGTTCCAGCCGGAGCCCACGGCGGTGACGTTCTGCCCGCTCTGGGTCACCGTGGCGTTCCAGGCGGAGGTCACCTTCTGGTCGCCGCCGTACGTCCAGGTCAGACGCCAGCCCGTGACGGCGGAGCCGAGGTTGGTGACCTTGACGGCGGCGGTGTAGCCGCCGGTCCACTGGTTGACCGTGTAGTCGACCCGGCAGCCGGAGTCCGCGGCGTTGCTGCTGGGGGCGGTGACCAGGGCCACGAGGAGAAGACCGACGGCGGCGAAGGCCGCCAGGAACGCCGAGGCCAGGGGGCGTCGGCGTAATCGGGTGGGGTGAGTGCGCACGTGTTCCTCCGTGGGGGTGCGGGTGTGGGGGTGCAGGAGTGATGGGAGCGCTCCCATCACATCTCAGCGACTCCGCACCTGCCCTGTCAACGCATGCGCCGGGCATCTTCTCGTCAAGATTGCCGTTGACGCGATCCCGTTCTGCGACGCCGTCCGGTGGCACGGCTCGCCGCACCGAGGCGCGCGGCGAGCCGGCCGGGCGGCTCCGTCTCACTCGGCGAGCGGCTGGATGACGAGCTTGAACTCGGCGAAGGTGAGGTTGATCGGGCCGGGGGCGTTGTGGGCGACCCGCACGGCGAGCGGGACGCCGGGATTGCAGACGATGCCCCACACCTTGACCCAGTACTCGCCGCCGATGGTGGGCGCTCGGTGCTCGGTCGCCGTGGTGTCGACCGGGCCGGCCAACTCCAGCGGGTCGCGCGCGAACTGGTCGCGGTACTCGGTGGCGCCGGTGCTCTCGGCCCACTGGAGCATGGCGTACAGCTGACCCCAGCCGCGCACCGACGGCCAGATCAGCCCCGAACGGTCGTCGGACGCCCAGTCGGTCACCGTGCGGCCGTCGGGCTGCGCGGCCTGGTGCATCCCGTGGGGGTCGGTGGACTCGGCGGACCCGAACGGGAACCGGACGATCCGGTAGGTCGGGCCCGGCTGGATGCGCTGGGGGGTGCTCACCTTGAGCGACGACAGATGGACGCCGGGGCCTGCTGGGTCGCTGGCGGGCATGGGGCGGGCTCCCTTCACCGGAGGCTGTGCTGGCTCGGTCTCCGTCAGATCAACTGCCCTGCTGCGTTCAGGTTATGGCCTGGGCGGGCCCCGGCCGACCCCCTCCGTACGCCTGCCGTCGCGGCGGCGACGGCCGTACGCTCTGCCGGGTGGGTGGTGCGGGCAACCGGCGGGAAGGGGCGCCGCGTGGGCTGGGTGGGAGGGCGGGTCCTGCGTGACCGCGAGGTGGCGTTCTACCTGGGCGGTGTCGTGGTCTCGGGCTTCGGCAGTTCGGTCATGGCGCTGGCGGCCGGGGTGTGGGCGAAGTCGCTGACCGGGTCGGACAGTCTGGCGGCGCTGACCACCTTCTGCGTGTGGGCTCCTCTGCTGGCCGGTCCGCTGATCGGCACGGTGGCGGACCGGGTACGGCGCCGGCCGCTGCTGGTCCTGGTCAACCTCGGGATGGGCCTGACCCTGTTGCCCCTCCTCGGGGTGGACGAAAAGGACGACGTCGCGCTCCTGTTCGTCGTACTGACGCTGTACGGCGTCGGCACGGTGCTGCTGGACGCCGCGGAGGCCGCCCTGGTGGCCGCCGCCGTGCCGGAGCCGCTGCGCGGCGACTTCAACGGTCTGCGGATGACGGCGAACGAAGGCATGAAACTGGTGGCGCCGCTGGTCGGCGCGGGACTGTTCGTGCGGTTCGGTGGCGCCGCGGTGGTCCTGCTGGACGCCGCCACCTTCGTGCTGGCCGCCGCGGCGTTCGCCCTCATGCGGGTCTCCGAGCCCGCTCCTTCCCCCTCCGGCGCCCGGCACCGGGTCTCGGACGTCACCGAGGGGATGCGCGGCCTGTGGGCTCGTCCCGCCCCGCGGCGTCTGGTCCTGGCCGGGGCGGCGACCATGGGTGTGGCCGGGCTGAACGGGGCGGCGGTGTACGCCGTCGTCGACGCCGGACTGCACCGGGAACCCGCCTTCGCCGGGGTGCTGTACGCGGTGCAGGGCTGTGGCTCCGTGCTCAGCGGACTGTGCGCCGGTGCTCTGCTGCGGCGTGTGCCCGAGCGGGTGTTCGCGGCGGCGGGCATCGCGCTGTTCGCGCTGGGCATCGGCCTGCGGGTCGTCCCGTCGGTGCCGGTCTCGCTGCTGGCCTCCGCGCTGGTGGGCGCGGGTCTGCCCTGCGTACTGATCGCCGCGATGACAGCCGTGCAGCGGGAGATCCCGGCCGAGCTGCTGGGCAGGTCGGCGGCCACGGCGAACACGTTGTTGTTCGCGCCGAACGCCCTGGCGCTGGCGGCGGGGGCGGGTCTGCTCCCCCTGGTCGACCACCGCGTCCTGCTGCTCGCGGCGGCAGCGGCGGGGGCGTGCGCCGCTGCCGCGTGCTTCCTCGGCCGCGGCGCACGACCGGACGCCGCCGGGTCGGCGCCGCCCTCGGTTCTGGACCCGGAGGCAGCCGAGGACCCGGAAGCGGCCCTGGACCCGGAGGCACAACTGGCCCCGGAAGCGGCCGAGGACCCGGAGGCGGCCGAGGACGTCGGGGCGCGGGCCACGAAGGCCGAGGCGGGCCCCCCGGAGCACCAGGGCCTTCGCTGACCGCGCCCCTCGCCCGCCGCCGGCGCCCTCGCGTCAGGGATGCATCCGCGCTCCCTTGAGCACCTTGTCCACCGCGTTGCGGGGTCCGTACACCGCGAGGCCGACGAGGTCCAGGTCGGCGCGCGGGACGGCACGGACCGCGGCGCGGTTGTCGTGGTCGTTGCCGGTGGCGAAGAGGTCGGAGGTGAAGACGGCGCGGGGCAGGTCCCGGGAGAGGGCGCGGCCGTGCGCTGCGGTCATGGTCTCCTTGGCGGCCTCGAAGACCAGGACGGGCTGGCGGAACATGGGCAGGTAGGGCGTGCCGTCGGCGTCGGCGTAGGGCTCGCCGACGACCTCGGGCAGCTCGGTCCCCAGCCCGCTGACGAGGAACGCCGTCACGTTCAGGCGCTGCCAGGGCGCGAGGTCGTTGCGCAGCAGGACAGCGATCTTGGTGTCGAAGCGGGCGGGCGGGGCGGTGGTGACGCCGGTCGTCGTCGTGTCGGATCTCATGGTGCGAGCGTGCCCGCCGGGCCTTCGTACCGTCTTGTACGTTCTTGGCATGCAGGTACCGACGGGCCCGGAGGTGACCGCGTGGCGGCCGGGGATCCCGGGCGTCGTCGAGGTGTTCCACGCCCGGTTCGCGGAGCACGCGTATCCGATGCACGTGCACGACGCGTGGACGCTGCTGATCGTCGACGACGGCGCCGTGCGGTACGACCTCGACCGGCACCGGGGGCGCGGCACGCCGCGGGACGTGGTCTCGCTGCTGCCGCCGCACGTCGCGCACAACGGGGCGCCGGCGACGCCGCGGGGCTTCCGCAAGCGGGTCGTGTACCTGGACCTGAGCGTGCTGGACGCGAGCCTGATCGGACCGGCGGTCGACGGCCCCGATCTGCGCGAGCCGGTGCTGCGGCGTCGGGTGGGGCAGTTGCACGCGACGCTGGGCCGGTGCGGTGACGAGCTGGAGGCGGAGAGTCGGCTGCGGTTGATCGCCGAGCGGCTGCGCGGGCATCTGGGGCCGCCCCGGGCCTCCACGGCGCCGCCGGTCACCGGGGCCGCCGCCCGGGGCGTCGCGCACCGGCTGCGGGAACTCCTCGACGAGCGGACGGTGGAGGGCGTCACGCTGGACGAGGCGGCGCGGCTGGTCCACGCGCACCCCACCCATCTGGTGCGGGCCTTCGGGGCGGCGTTCGGAATCGCGCCGCACCAGTACCTGACGGCCCGTCGGGTGGAGCGGGCCAGGCGGCTCCTGCTGGACGGCCGACCCGCCGCCCAGGTCGCGGTCGCGGCGGGCTTCCACGACCAGTCCCATCTGACCCGGCACTTCCGGCGTCACCTCGGTGTCACCCCGGGCCGGTACGGACGAGGGCGGGCCTGATCCGGTGAGGAGTGGTCCGTCGGGCGACAGCGACCCCGAGGCACGCCCGAACTCACGAATCCTGCCCGATATCGGGCAGAAAACTGGAGGTACGAGCACCGCGCCTCTAGGGTGAGCGCCCATGATCGCTGTAGACGCCCTGTGGACCTTCACGGTGATGGTGGGACTGCTCACCCTCACGCCCGGACTGGACACCGCGCTCGTCCTGCGCACCGCCGCGATCGGCCACCGTCGCCGCGCCTGGGGCGTGGTCCTCGGCATCCAGAGCGGGACGCTCGCCTGGGGCGTGTTCACCTCGCTCGGGGTCACCGCGCTGCTCACGGCGTCCGAAGTCGCCTACCGGACCCTCCGCTGGGCCGGGGCCGCGTACCTGGTGTGGACGGGGGCCAGGATGCTGTGGGCCACCCGACGGCCCGGCGGCGCGACGGCCGTCCGCACCAGGACACAGACGGGGCGGGAGACCGCGCACGGAGCCGGCACGTCGGCCGACGCCGGGGCGCCCGAGCGGGACACGCTCTCCGGCGGCTGGCGTCAGGGCGCGGCGACCAACCTCCTGAACCCGAAGGTCGGCGCCTTCTACGTGGCGTTGCTTCCGCAGTTCATCCCCGCCGACGCTCCGCACCTGGCCGCGGGGGTGTTGCTCACCGGGGTGCACATCCTGCTGGGGGTGCTCTGGGCGTGTGCGCTGATCGCTCTCGCCCACACGGTCCGGCACCAGTTGCAGCGGCCCGTGGTACGCCGCCGGCTCGACCGCGTCACCGGTGCGGTCGTCGCCGTCTTCGGCGTGCGGCTGGCCCTGCAGGACTGATGCGCGGACGACGTCGTCCGCCCCTTCCCTCGCCCCTTCCCCTTCGCAGTCCCGGTCCTGTCGTCGACAGGACCGGGAACCGCCTCGAGAGGACGTCCCATGATCCCTGGCCCCCTGCCCCCGGCCCCCGAGGCCGTGGTCTTCGACTGCGACGGCCTGCTGGTCGACACGGAGAGCTGCTGGAGCATCGTCGAGTCGGCCGTCTTCGCGGAGCACGGGCACCCGTTCGGGCCCGAGCAGAAGGCGTTGGTCGTCGGCCGGACCGTGGAGGCGGCGGCGGAGGTCATGGCCGAGTACTTCGGCCGGCCCGGCGCCGGTCCGCACCTGGTTACCGAACTGCTGTCGCGCGTACGGGCGGAACTGGCGCGGGGCGCCGCCCCTCTCCCGGGGGCGGCGGAACTGGTGCGGGCCTGCCGAGCGGCCGGGCCGGTCGCCGTGGCGAGCAACAGTCC
The DNA here is from genome assembly GCF_042792855.1 of Streptomyces sp. NPDC056600. Classification (NCBI taxonomy): domain Bacteria; kingdom Bacillati; phylum Actinomycetota; class Actinomycetes; order Kitasatosporales; family Streptomycetaceae; genus Streptomyces; species Streptomyces sp. NPDC056600. The sequence goes on along the minus strand of NZ_JBHTVQ010000037.1, from coordinate 29,847 downwards.
GCGGGAACTGGTGGACGCCGCGCTGGAGTCCTCAGGCCTGGCGCGGTACTTCGAGCACTCCTTCGCGGCCGACGAGGTGCCCTCCCCCAAGCCCGCCCCGGACCTCTACCTCGCGGCGTGCGAGGCGCTCGGGGCCGCCCCCGAGGCCTGTGTCGCCTTCGAGGACTCGGCCACGGGCGCCCGGGCGGCACGCGCCGCCGGACTGTTCGTCGCGGTCGTCCCGTCCCTGCCCGGGACCGCCCTCCCCCATGACTGGCTGGGCGCGGCCCTCGACGACCCCGGGCTGCTCCGCTGGGCCCGCGACCTGCCGCGCCGGGAGACGCCCCGCTGACGCGGCGTCCGCCGGGGCGGGCCCTCCCGCGGCGGCGGGAGGGCCCGCCGGGCTCAGGAGGCGTAGGGCAGCAGCTCCGCGTCGGTCCTCTCCCAGGCGGCCCGCAACTCCGCGAGCAGTTCCGGCCGTTGCCTGGCGAGGTCCGCCTGCTCCCGCTGGTCGGCGGCCAGGTCGAACAGGTGGTCCTTGCCCGCCGCGTCCCGGTAGTACTTCCAGTCACCGCGGCGCAGCGCCCGGTTGCCGCGGACCCGCCAGAACAGGTCGCGTTCGGGTACCTGCTCGCCGCGCAGCAGGTACCCGGCGAAACTGTGGCCGTCCAGGGGGTGGGCCGGGTCGGGCCGGGCGCCGCCGAGCTCCAGCAGCGTCGCCGTCCAGTCCGGGGAGTAGACCGGCTCGTGGCTGACCTGACGTGCGTCGATCCGGTCCGGCCAGCGCAGGATGGTCGGCACCCGGATGCCGCCCTCGAGCAGCTCCGACTTGGCGCCGCTCAGCGGCCACTGGTAGGAGAAGCGCTCGCCGCCGTTGTCGCTGGCGAAGACGACGAGGGTGTTCTTCTCCTGGCCGGAGCGGCGCAGCGCGTCGAGCACCTTGCCCACCGAGGCGTCGAGGTTCTCGACCATCTCCCGGTACTTCTCCACGGAACCGCCGTCGTCGTGGCGCAGTCCGCCGAGGACGTCTCCGGCACGGATCCGGTCGGCGATCTCCGCGGCGGCCTCCTCGTCGTCCTCACCGATCCACGGCCAGTGCGGGGTGGTGAAGTTGAGGTTCAGCAGCCAGGGGCTGTCGTGGTCGCGGCCGACGTAGTCGACGGCGCGCTCGGTGAGAACGGTGGTGTAGTAGCGGAGGTCCTTGTAGGTGGCGTCGCCCTCGTACAGGTCGTAGTCGCCGAGCTGGCCCAGCTTGGAGAAGTACTCCAGCGCGCCGCCGAAGTTGCCGAAGAACTCGTCCCAGCCCGACCGGGTGGGGCTGTAGTCCGGCAGCCAGCCGCAGTGCCACTTGCCGATCAGCGCGGTGGCGTAGCCGGCCTTCTTCAGCAGGGACGCGAGGGTGGGGTGGTGGGGGTCCAGGCCCTGGGACCGGTTGCCGATGGGCTCGGCCAGGCCGCCCTTGGTGCGGCCCGGGTAGCGGCCGGTGTAGAGGCTGAAGCGGGTGGGTGAGCAGGTGGCCGAGCCGGAGTACGCGTTGGTGAAGCGCACGCCCTGCGCGGCGAGCCGGTCCAGATGGGGCGTCCTGATGTGCGGGGCTCCGTAGACGGACAGGTCGGCCCAGCCGAGGTCGTCCCCCAGGATGAACAGGATGTTGGGCCGTCTGCCCGAGCCGTGTCCGGAGCGTGCCCGGAACGGTCGCTCGACGGGTGAATCCGCCGCGGGGGCGGCGGGGGCTGCCTCGGCGGTGACGGTGGTGCCGGCGACGGCGCCGACCGCGCCCGCGCCGACCAGGCCGCCGAAGAGACGACGGGATATTTCAGGCATGCCGATTCCTCAGGACGGCGCGCCCGTGGATGAGGGCGCGACAGGGTGAAGGGGGAAGGGGGAGAACGCGGGGTGTGGTGAACTCCGGCCCAGAGAGGCGGAGTCACCGACCTCGGAGCGCAGCGGGTCGGCGGGACGCGAGGACTCGTCGCGTGAGCGGCCTCATCGCCGACGCCGGGACGGGCGGTCCCGACAGACGTGGAGGTGGGTCGTCGCGCCGGTCGCGGCATGCGGACCGGACCACTGCGGCAGGCGGCTGGGGCACCGGGAGACGGGCCCCGGAGGGTCAGCGACAGATGGCGCTGGACTGGCGGCACAGGTCGACGTGACGGCGCGCTACGAGCGCGACGATCGCCTGTGGATCAGCAGTCTTGGGCCTCATGGGCAGGGACGATGCCAGGGGGCGGTGGACGCGTCAACCTGGTGTCCGGTCCATGGGACGGGCCGCTCCGCGCGGTTCTGACCACCGATCAGGCGTGGCGGGACGCGTCCGGAGGGTGCGGGACCGGTCTGAGAGGATGGCGACGACTCCCCCGGGCGCCACCGCCGTGCACGCGGGAGGCGTTCGTCGATCGACAGGGGTGAGCGGTGTCCGCACAGCACGGTAGGTCCGCGTCCGGGGATGGGCGCGAACGGGCGCCCGTCGGCGGCGGTGACGGACGGACGCGTCCCGGCCGCCCGGCAGGCCGCGACAGGCCGGCGGCCCCCGCGGCACGTGGGCGTGACGGAGCCGGGTCGTCGGAGGGCCGAGGCCGGAGCGGCGGGCCGCGCGGGGGCGCCGCCGAGGGCAGACGCCCCCCGGAGGGCACGAGGGAACAACGAGGCGGGGACGCGGGAGCGGGCGGAGAACGACGGGCGGGCAGGGAACGGCCGCAGGAGCGGCAGGTGGACACCGGGCAGAGCCGGGAGCGGCGGGCGGGCACCGGGCCGCGCCAGAAGCCCAGGCCCGACACGGAACCGCGCCGGAAACCGCGGCCGGACACCGGACAGCGACCGAACCCCCAGCCCGACACCAGGCTCAGCCGGCAGCCCGGACCGGACGCCGAACGGACGAAGAAACCCCGGCCGGACACCGCGCCGGGCGAGAGGTCCGGAACGCGGGCGGGACAAGGGCAGAAGCCCCGGCCCGACGTGAAGCAGCGCCGGAAGCCGCGGTCCCGTGTCCCTCGCGCGGAGCGAGCCGCACGGGCGGACCTCGCGCCCACGCGCGAAGGCGCCGTGCCGAACCGTCCGGCCCCCGCGGCCCACGTGGGGTACACGGACCTCCCGGCCCACCAGCCCCACGGCGCCGGCCCGGAGCAGGCGAACCGCACCGCCCGGGCCGTCGGCCCGGAGCAGGCGAACCGCACGGCGCTCGCAGTCGGCCAGGACCTCCGGGCCGACTGCGCCAACTGCTTCGGACTGTGTTGTGCGGCCCTGCCCTTCGCCCGGTCCGCCGACTTCGCCGTGGACAAGCCCGCGGGGCAGCCGTGCTCCCACCTTCGGCGCGATTTCCGCTGCGGCATCCACACGCGGCTGCGCGACTCGGGGTACCAGGGGTGCACCGTCTTCGACTGCTTCGGGGCCGGGCAGAAGGTCTCCCAGATCACCTTCGGCGGCGTGGACTGGCGACGGGCGCCGGAGACCGCCCGGTCGATGTTCGAGGTCTTCCCGGTGATGCGGCAACTGCAGGAGCTCCTGCGTCACCTCACGGAGGCCCTCGGCCTCGCGGCCGCACGTCCTGTGCACGAGGAGTTGCGCACGGCGCGGTCCCGGGTCGACGCCCTGACCCGCGGCACCGCCAAGTCGATCACCACCTTGGACGTCAACGCGTTGCGCGGCGAGGTGAACCCGCTGCTGCTGCGGGCGAGCGAGCTGGTCCGCGCCGGCGTCCCGGGTCGCCCGCGCGACCACCGCGGCGCGGACCTGATGGGCGCCAGGCTGGCCGCCGCCGACCTCAGGGGCGCGAGCCTGCGCGGCGCCCTGCTCGTCGCCGCCGACCTCGGCGGGGCGGACCTGAGGGAGGCGGACCTGATCGGGGCGGACCTGCGCGACGCCGACCTGCGCGGCGCGGACCTGACCGGTGCTCTGTTCCTCACCCAGGCCCAGCTCGACGCCGCGAGAGGCGACGCGGCCACCCGGCTGCCGCCGGCTCTTCGCAGGCCCGCGCACTGGTAGCGCTCGCGCGCCGGTGGCGCTCGCGGTCCCGGCCGGTCGTGCCCCCGGCCGTCACGCCCGCCACCGGCGCCTCCCGCCGCCCGGGCGCGGCCCGGACCGCCCGTGTCCCCCGGGTCAGCTCGCCGGTACCGCCGGCCGCCGCGCGAGCGTGACGGCCAGTGCCAGCGCCGGCAGCAGCAGGGCCGCGCCCACGAGGTTGACGGCGCTGAAGCCGCCCGCGGCCAGGACCGGGCCGGCCAGCGCCGCGACGGCGGCTCCGGCGTAGCTCATGCCCGCGTCGGCGGCTCCCTGCAACGGGACCCGCACCTGGTCGTCGTCGACCGAGGCGAGCAGCGCGGACGCGGAGAGGGTGGAGAGCGACCAGCCGAGGCCCAGCACCACCAGGGCGGTCGCGGTCAGCGCTTCGCTGTTCCCGGACGCGGCCGCGTAGCCGAGGGTGACGGCGGCCCACAGGACGCCTATCCCGAGGAGCGCGGTGCGCAGCGGGCCCCAGCGGTCCGTGAGGCGGCCGAACAGCGGGCTGAGCCCGTACATGGCGGCGATGTGGACGCTGATGACCACGCCGACGATCCGCAGGGACATGCCGTGGTGCTGCATGTGCAGCGGCGTCATGACCATCACCATGATCATCGTGGAGTGCGCGGTGGCGAGCAGCACGACGGCGAACAGGGCGGTGGGGCGCCGTGCCGCCCACCGGAGGGCGGCCAGCGCGCCCACGGTGGCGGGCCGCGGTCCGACGCCCTTGTCCCCCGTGCCGGTCCGCACGTCGTCGCCCCGGTGGAGCAGGGCGATCAGCGCGCACGCCCCGGCGAAGGCCGTGCCGGACAGCAGGTACGGCCCGGAGAGCCCCAGCACGCCGACCGACTCGCCGGCGGTCCGGCCGAGTGCGGTGAGGTTGGGGCCGGCGACCGAGCCCACGGTGGTCGCCCACACGACCACGGCCATGGTGCGGGCGCGGACCTCGGGCGCGACTCCGTCCGCCGCCGCGTAGCGGGTCTGCAGGTTGCACGCGGAGGCCACGCCGAACAGACAGAACCCGGCCATCACGAGGGCGAGGTGACCGGCCGTGGCGGCCGCGACGACGAGTGCGGCGCCCAGGGCCGCGATCGCGTACCCGACGCCCAGCGACCAGCGGCGTCCGCGGCGTGCCGCCAGCCTGGCCAGTGGCACCGCCGCCAGTGCCGAGCCCAGGACGCCGACGGCCTGGCCGAGTCCGGCCAGTTCGACGGCCCCGAGGCGCTCCACCAGCAGTGTGGTCACCGTGATGCCCGAAGCGACGCCGACGCCGCCGAGCAGGTTGCCCAGCACGAGCACCCCGATCCGCCGCCGCTCGGCCCTGCCGCCCGCCGCCCGCCCGCTCCCCGTCACGCGCCCCGCCTCTCTCCTCATGACCGCGCCGCCTGCCGGGTGCGTCGCTGCGGGGAAGGATGCCATGCCCCGCCGACGGCCCCCTGGGCGGTCGTCGGGACTCCGGCAGGACGGCGTGGGAGCAGCCTCGCCGAGGCTCCGGCAGGACGGCGTGCGGGCAGCGTGGACGCTGTCGACCGGCCCGCCGGCGTACCCCCTGCCGGCGCCCCGAGGGTCCCGTGGGACCGGGACGCGACAGGATGTGGGGCATGAACACGTTCAGGGCGGGTGACCGGACGTTACGGCTGACCAACATGTCGACGGACGTCCTGGTCCAGGTGCTGATGCTCGCGGTCAGCGACCTCGCGGAGACGCCGTGGGACCACCGGTACGCGGCGCTGTGGGCGCTCCAGGACCAGGGGATGGTGGGGCTCGGAACGGTCGGGTTCGACCTGGCGGGCGTCCCCTGGGGGGATTCGGCGGCCGAGCGGAGGCGCAACACGGTGTTCGCCACGACGGTGACGGACCTGGCCGCGGCCGGGCACCGGTGGTGGGAACTGGACCACGAGCCGGCCCTGGCCGCGGCGCAGCTGCGCGAGGTGCGGTCCCTCGTCGTGCACGGCGCCCGTGTCGCGCCGCACGGGGAGGGCGCCGCCTGGTTCCCGTCCGAGGCGGAGGCTCTGAGCGCCTGCTGCGTGAGGCACCGCGTGCTGACGGGCCGTGCGCACCGGCCGGGATGGTGCGTGCTGTGCGTGGACGAGGGGTGGGAGTCCTCGTCGGGGTGACGCGGCGCCGGCTCCCGTGGGGGAAGGAAGCGCGAGGGGCCGGCGCCGCGTCGGTCCCGGCGGTCTCAGCGGTCAGCGGGGCCGCCGCGGACGACGCAGGACCGGGAGTTCTCCCAGCCCCAGCCGTCGCCGTCCGGGTCGGTGGCACTGCCGTTCACGCAGTAGGGGTAGCCGTTGGGCGCCGTGCCGCCGCCCGTGCCGGTACCGGAGCCGTAGACCGTGGCGCGCCTGGAGGTGGCGGCCACGCCGTTGGCACCGTTGAAGAAGCGGTTGCCCCAGCTGGTGAGGGAGCCGGCGTTGAAGCCGCTCACCATGTCGAGGTACTCGACCCCGCCGCCGTTGCCGCTCCACGACCAGCCGATGTAGCCGATGCCGAGCGACTGCGCGGTCGCCATGATGGCGTCCTCGTCCGGGTTGCCGTCACTGTGCTGGTTGCCGAACTCGCCCACGACGATGGGCAATTTGTTGGTGACGAAGGTGTTCAGGTAGCTCTGCACCTCGGCCGCCGTGTCGTACACGCCGTACATGTGGACCGAGAAGACGGTGTTGCGGTCCGGGTCGGAGGCGAAGACCGACGCGGCGTTGTCGCGCATCGTGTTCGACCAGTCCTGGCCCCAGTTGGGCGCGTCCACCATCAGCGCGTGCCGGAAGCCGGCGCCGCGGAGCTTGGCGATCGCCCGCTTCGTGGCGTCCGTCCAGCCGGTGTAGTTGTTGTTGCCCCACGGCTCGTTGCCGATGTTGACGACGACGTAGTTCTCCTGGCCGTCCAGGGCGCTCTTGATGCCGATCCAGTAGTCCGCCGCGCGGTCGAGGGTGGTGGCCGCGCCGTCCTCGCCGTACCCGGTGGTGTCGTGCACCTCCAGGACGCAGATGACCTTGCTCGCCTTGCACTGGCCGATGATGGACGTCACCTGGGGGGCGGAGGTCTTCGTCCACCGGTCGCCGCTGCTGAGCACCACGCGGACGGTGTTGGCTCCCTTGGCCGCGATGTCGGCGAGGGAACTGGTCCGGCCCGGATACCAGGCGTGCGCGTGGTTGACGCCACGCATCACGAACTGGTTGCCGTTGGTCTCGTGGATTCGCCCGTTGCTCACCCTGAGGCCGTTGGGCGCCGCCTCGGCCGCGCCGGTGATGGGGCCGAGGACGGAGATCATCAGACCGACGGCGACGGCGAACGCCGTGCCGGCGACGGTGCGCAGTAAGCCTCTGCTCTTCGGTGCCATGCTGCTCCTTCGGGGGGTCGGCAGCGACGCGCAACCGACGGCAACGTTGTCGGCCGTCGGCGGACTCCTATGACAGCACCTTCTGTTTCAGTGGTGTCAATAGCGGCGTCGTGATTGACAGAAGTCACGGGCACCGAAGCAACCTAGGGCGCTAAACCGGTTACCGAACAACACTCAGTCTGTCGGACCTGTTGTCGAGCTGCCCGCCCTGCCCTAGGGTCCTGTCCGGCCTGCGGCGACGACGCAATCCCAGTCGAACGCGCGCAGGACCGGTGGATGAAGGCCGCTTCCACCCCTCTCCGCCGGTATCGCCACTGCCAGCCGGTTGACAGTTATACCGGTTTAGTTGTTAACCCGACCAACCGTCTTTCGGTAGCCCCTCAATGGCGGCTACGGTACCGACCGTGGATGCACTACGACCCGTCATCAAGCCCTATGCGTGGGGCTCCCGTCACGCGCTGGCCGGCCTCCAGGGCCGCGAGCGGCCGTCCGCCGGACCGGAGGCGGAACTGTGGATGGGCGCCCACCCCGCAGGACCCACGGGCCTGACCCGCGGCGGCGCCGCGACCACCCTGCAGGCCGTCGTCGCCACCGCACCGGAGCGGGAACTCGGCACGGCGTGCGCCCGCCGGTTCGGCGGACGGCTGCCGTTCCTGCTGAAGGTGCTGGCCGCCGAGCAGCCGCTGTCCATCCAGGTGCACCCCGACCGTCGCCAAGCCCGTGCCGGGTTCGACGCCCGGCTGAACGGCGGTGCGGGGCAGGGGACCTACGCGGACGACTGGCCCAAGCCGGAACTGCTGTACGCGCTCACCGACTTCGAGGTGCTCGCGGGTTTCCGTGACTGCGGCGAGGGAGCCGCCGTGCTCGAGGAACTCGGCCTCGCGCGACTGCGCCCGGTGGTGGACGTCCTGCGCGCCGGCGACGGCGCACCCTCGCTCACCGAGGCCTTGCACACCGTGCTCATGTGGCCCCGCCACGACCGCGCCGCGCTGGTGCACTCCGTCGTGGAGGCCTGCCGCAGGCGGGCCCGCGTGCCAGGACCCTACGCGGCGGCCTACGACGCGGTGGTCCGTATGTCCGCCCACCGTCCCGCCGATCTCGGTCTGGTGGCCTCCCTGCTGATGTGCCACCGGGTGCTCGCGCCGGGAACTGCCCTGTTCATGCCGGCCGGAGGACTGCACGCCTATGTCCGCGGGGTCGGTGTGGAGCTGATGGCGAGCTCCGACAACGTGCTGCGCGCCGGGCTCACCGCGAAGGAGGTGAACGTGCCCGAGCTGCTCCGGATCACCGACCCGGCGGTGCGGGTTCCGGTGGTACGTCCCGTCGCCGTTCCGGGGTCCGGCCGCACGACGGTGTTCACCTGCCCCGCCGAGGAATTCACCTTGTACCGAACGGAGTTGGGCGCGCCGCCGGGACGCGTCGTCCCCGAGGCCGGCCCCCGCATCGTCCTGTGCACGGAGGGCAAGGCCCTGTTGCGCGGGCTCGGCGGCGAGGAACTCCCGCTCGGCGCGGGCGGGTCGTGCTTCCTCTCCGACGCCGACGAAGGGGTCACGGCCGAGGGGGACGGCACTCTCTTCGTGGCCGCTCCCGGACCCGAGCCCGTCGTCGGGACGGCCGGACCCTCCTGACCGACCTCCGCACCCCAGCCCGCCCTGCCGTCACGTCCTCCTCCGGACGTCGTCGGACCGATCCAGCGTAGGAGGACAACGTTGTCCGTCACGACCCCCGACCCGGCCACCGACCGGCCGGGCCAGGCCCCGGCCCCGGTCCCGCTCCCGGCTTCCGAGGGAAGGAGGAGCTCACGGGTGTACGCGGCCCTGGACATCGGCGGCACGAAGATTGCGGGCGCCCTGGTGGACGACGAGGGCGCCGTCCTGCACCGCGCCGAGATCCCGACCCCGGCCCGTGAGTCGGCGGCCCGGCTGGTGCGGGCCGTCGACACCGTCGTCGACGCGCTGGCCGCGCACCCCGCCTGGGGCTCGGTGCGCGGGCTCGGCATCGCCGGCGCCGGCCCGGTCGACACCGCGGCGGGCACCGTGAGTCCGGTGAACATCCCGGCCTGGCGGGGCTTCCCGCTGGTGCGGACGATGCGTGCGCACCCGTCGCTGCCCGACGGCGTCGAGCCGGTCCTGCTCGGCGACGCCGTGGCGATGGCGGCGGCCGAGCACTGGCACGGGGCCGCCCGTGGCGTCGCCGACGCGTTGTGCATGGTGGTGTCGACGGGCGTGGGCGGCGGGTTCGTCCTCGACGGCCGTCTGCACGCGGGCCCCTCGGGGAACGCCGGGCACATCGGCCACGTCACGGTCGACCTGGACGGCCCGTCCTGCGCGTGCGGTTCGCGGGGGTGCGTCGAGGTGTACGCCAGTGGTCCGGCGATCGCCCGTCACGCGGTGGCGGCGGGATGGAGGCCGCTGGACGGCGTGGAGCCGACGGCCGCGGACGTCGCCGCGGCGGCGCGTCACGGCGACGAGCGCGCCCTGGCGGCCTTCGACCGGTCCGCCCGCGCGCTGGCCGCCGGGATCGCCGGCAGCGCCACCCTGCTGGAGATCGAGGTGGTGGTCGTCGGCGGAGGCGTCGCGCAGGCCGGCGACACGTTGTTCGGGCCGCTGCGGCGTCACCTGCGGCGCTACACGGCCCTGGGTTTCACCCGAGACCTGGAGGTACGGCCCGCCGCGCTGGCCCGGGACGCGGGACTCGTGGGCGCGGCCGCCGCGGCGCGCGGGCGGGTCCCCGCGGGGCTCTGAGGGGCGGCGGCAACGGGCGGCGTGCCGCGCGGGCCTGACCATGTCCGGGGGCGTGGCGGTACGCCGGCCACGCCCCTCACCGGCCTCGTCCTCTCCCGCGCCTCAGGGACGGGGAGGCGCGGTCGAGCCGCGCGGCACGAGCGAGGGCGTCGCCACCGGACGGGAGGGCACCTCCTGCCCGGCGAGCACGTCGAACAGGACCCGCGCCACCTCCGCCCCGAACCCGTGCACGTCGTGGCTCATGGCCGACAGGGTCGGATGCGTCAGCCGGCACAGCTGGGAGTCGTCCCAGGCGAGCAGGGACAGGTCGTCCGGCACGGAGACGCCCATCTCCGCGGCGACTCCCAGACCGGCCACGGCCATGATGTCGTTGTCGTAGACGATGGCTGTGGGGCGGTCGGCACCGAGGAGCAGCATCCGGGTCGCCCGGGCGCCCTCCTCGCCGGAGAAGGCCGTCTCGACGTGCCGGCCGCCGCCCAGGCCCAGTTCGTCCATGGTCCGCTCGAAGGCCTGCGCGCGGATGCCGCTGTGGCCCAGGTCGGCGGGCCCGCCGACGCGGGCGATGCGCCGGTGGCCGAGGGCCGCCAGGTAGCGCACGGCCTCGGCGACGGCGGTGGCGTCGTCCGTCCACACCGACGGGAACCCTCCGGTGAGGCTCGGGTGCCCCACGCCCACGGCGGGCAGGCCGAGCCGGCGCAGGGGGCCGATGCGCGGGTCGTCCCGGTGGAAGTCGACCAGGATCGACCCGTCCACCTGGCGCTCCCGCCACCAGCGCTCCTGAAGCGTGATCTCCTCCTCGAGGGAGCCGACCAGGCGCAGGAGCAGGGAGCAGTCGTGCTCGGCGAGCACGCTCTCGATGCCGGAGATGAACTCCATGTAGAACGGCTCGAGGCCCAGGAGCCGGGCCGGCCGGCACAGGGCCAGCCCGACGGTGTCGACCGACTGCCGCGACAGGCTGCGGGCAGCCGAGTTGGGCGCCCAGCCCAGGCGCCGCGCGGCCGCGAAGATGCGCTCCCGGGTCGCCTCGGACACGCCCGGCTTGTTGTTGAACGCCAGCGAGACGGCGCCCTTGGACACGCCGGCGGCCGCGGCGACGTCCTTGATGGTGACGCGTCCTGGTGGCGCCGGTGTGCTCACGCGGGTTCCACGCAGAAGAGGGCCGCGCGCACGGCGTCGAGGCCGGTCCCGGCGGCGGAGTCCACCCGGAGGCGGACGCGCTCACCGGGGAGCAGGGTGCGCAGCCCGGTGTCGCAGACCGCGTCCGGTCCGAGCCGGTCGGCCTGCAGCAGAAGGTCTCGTACCAGAGTGTGTGCAGTCACCACGACCTCGACATTACCGCCACCGTCCGGCGCCTCCTCCACCGCGATGTCGAAGCGGGGAGCGGGGTAGGCGAAATCCTTGTCCGGGACGGGGAGATGGACGGCGCGCAGCAATTCCGCGCCCGCCTCGCCGCCCGCGGCCGCGTCGGCGACGAGCAGTTCGTCGGCGGACGCGGGGTCGGGGGCCAGGTCCTGGGGCACGGGCAGCCGGACGGCCTCACGCGGGGCGACGGTCAGGTCGAGGGTCCGTTCCGCCACCGTCGTGCCGTCCGCCCGCATCCGGCGCAGGGTCACCGAGGCGTTCCACGGGTCGGCGCCCTGGTTGACCACGGCGAGCACGGGGACCTCCCGACCGGCCGCCCCGACCGGCCCGCCCGCCCCGACCGGCCCGCCCGCCCCGACCGGCCCGCCCGCCCCGACCGGCCCGTCCGATCCGCCCACCTGCCCCACCTGCGCCGGCTGCCCCGGCTGGAGGGTCAGCAGGCGGTCCGCGTAGACCCGGCGCAGCTCGTGGTGGAGCGGCTTGAGGCGGCCGTCGCCGTCCACCGCGGCCCACGAGGTGACCGGCCAGCAGTCGTTGAGCTGCCACACCACGGCGCCGGCGCACACCGGCCAGTGCGACCGCCAGTGCTCGATGCCGGCCGACACCGCGCGGGCCTGGACGACCTGCGTGAGGTAGTGCCAGCGGTCGAAGTCCCCCTTGGGTGGGGTGAAGTGGTGCGCAAGGCCCCGCTCCAGTTTCCCGTTGCCGTCCTCGGCCTTCTGGTGGTGCAGCATCCCCGGCGAGTCGGGGGCGAGGGTCTCCCCCGGCAGCGCGCGCCGCAGCGTCGCCAGCGTGGGCGGCGCCTGCCAGCCGAACTCGGCCACGAACCGCGGCACCGAGTCGCGGTACTCGGCGTAGTCCCGGCGGTTCCACACCTCCCAGGAGTGGTGGGTGCCGTGCGCGGGCTCGTTGGGGTGGTGGTCCCAGGAGCCGGACCAGGGGCTGCCGGCCGAGTAGGCGCGGGTGGGGTCCAGTTCGGCGACGATCCGCGGCAGCAGGTCGAGGTAGTAGCCGCCGCCCCAGGAGTCGCCGTCGAGCTCGGGCTCCCAGCCCCAGTCGCGGAAGCCCCAGAGGTTCTCGTTGTTGCCGTTCCACAGCACCAGGCTGGGGTGGGGCATCAGCCGCACGACGTTGTCGCGGGCCTCGGCCTCCACCTCCCCGCGCAGGGGCTGCTCCTCCGGGTAGGCGGCGCAGGCGAAGAGGAAGTCCTGCCAGACCATCAGGCCCATCTCGTCGCAGGCCTCGTAGAAGGCGTCGTCCTCGTAGATGCCGCCGCCCCAGATGCGCACCAGGTCGATGTTGGCGTCCGCCGCCTGCCGCAGTCTGGCGCGGTAGCGCTCGGGGGTGATCCGGGAGGGGAAGGCGTCGTCGGGGATCCAGTTGACGCCGCGGACGAAGACGGGGACGCCGTTCACGACGAAGGTGAAGCGGGTGCCGTGCTCGTCGGGCGCCCGGTCCAGCACGACGTCGCGGAAGCCGATCCGGCGCGACCAGGCGTCGAGCCTCACGCCCTCGGCCGCAGGGGTCCCGGAGGGTTCGGCGGCAGGGGCGCCCGGAGCCTCGGCGGCTTCCTGGTCCACCAGGGTCACGTCCAGGTCGTACAGGGGCTGCTCGCCGTACCCGCGCGGCCACCAGAGCTCGACGTCCGGCAGCTCGAGGGTGAGCACGGCGGTGTTCCCCTCCACGGTGGAGCTCGCCCTGACGCCGCCGGCCTCGGCCCGTACCTCGATGCGGCGGTGCGCGCCCCGCTCGGTGCGTTCGACGTCGACGTGCAGCTCCACCCTGCCCGCACCGTCACGGACCGTGACCAGCGGCCGCACGCGGGCCAGGCGGGCCGTCGACCACCGCTCCAGCCGGACCGGCCGCCAGATCCCGGCGGTGACCAGGGTCGGCCCCCAGTCCCAGCCGAAGCTGCAGGCCATCTTGCGGATGTACTGGAAGGGCTCCGGGTAGACGTTCGGCCGCTCCCCCGTCACCGCGCGGACGGCGGCGGCCTCGTCGTAGGCGGAGGCGAACTCCACCCGCAGCATGCCGTCGCGGTCCGTGACGTCGAACCGGTGGCGCCGGTGCATGTTCCGGGTCCGGCCGAGCTCCTGGCCGTCCAGGGTGATCACGGCGGCGGTGTCCAGGCCGTCGAAGACCAGGTCGGTGCGCTCGTACGACGGGTCCGACGCCGTGTCGGCAGGCGCCAGTTCACGGGTGTACGTCCACGCCCGGCGGCCCACCCAGGCCACCTCGTGCTCGCCGAGGCCGACGTAGGGATCCGGGATCAGCCCGGCGGCGAGCAGATCGGTGTGGACGCAGCCGGGCACCTGGGCGGGCAGCGGATTCCCGTCGTGGTCGAGGCTCCAGCCGTCGGCGAGCTGGACGAGTTCCATCATGGGCGGACTCCTTCGGCAGGGCGTGCGTGCCTGGCACTTGAGCAGCGCGCTCAACCTAACGCCCGCGAGTGAACCGGTCTAGGCCCAGAATTCCGACGAGTCCCTCTTGCTCCGGGACACTCGCTCACACCGACTGAACTGGCGACAAGTCCGCCGGGCCCGCGGGTCACTCACCGCGCGGACCCGGAAGACCCGTCACGCACCGGCCGCCACCTTGACCGGTTCACTCACCCGCGAGCTTGGTGGTCAGGACGACGCTGTCCGCCGCCTTGTCGTGCAGGCACTGCTGGAACGGCTTGTCCCACAGGCACCACAACCCGTCGAGGAGGCCCAGGAAGGGGACGAACCCCATGAAGAAGCTCATGAACCAGCGCAGCCACGCACGCCTGAAGGACAGGTCCTCCCCGTCGCCGACCCGGGCGACGCGCAAGCCGCAGATCCGCTTCCCGTAGGTGGCGCCCCTCTCCCAGATCATGACGGGCTCGTAGCACAGGAGGGCCAGACCGAGCAGTCCGTAGCCCACGAAGCCGATGAGCACCTCGACCGGCTCCGGAGCCTCCAGCACGTTCTGCAGGACGGTGACGACGCCGGCCACCAGCAGCCCCGCGAGGAGCATGAACACCCCGTCCAGGAAGCGTGCGGCGAGCCGCGCGCCCTGGTTGCCCAGCATCTCCGGAGGCGGACCGTCCAGCGCAGGGGGCGGAGGCGGCGGGGGGTACATCGGCGGCCCGAAGCCGTAGGGCGGCTGCTGGTGCGGGGACGGGTGGGTACTCATGTGCGGTCCAAGGTGGTCCGGGGGCGGCTGGGTCACGGCCGCGCCTCCGACCGGTCGCAGGCAGGCGCAGCGACATGGAGGGTTCCGAACTTGGGCGCGCTCGTCAACGCGGGCCGCCGGCAGCGTGGTTGGGCGCCGAGTCGTCACCCCCGCGCGGACGGCCCTCGCTCGCGGATCACGGTCGCACCCGCGCGACCGATCCCGTCTCCAGGGCCGCCCACACCGCGCCGTCGGGGCCCAGGGTGATCCCGTGGGGTTCGGACGCCGGCGAGGGCAGGGCGTACTCGGTGATCTCCCCGCTGCCGGTGATGCGGCCGATGCGGTTGGCCCCCCACTCGGTGAACCAGCAGTCCCCGGTGGCGGCCGCCACGATGGCATGGGGCCTGGACGTGCGGTCGGGGAGCGGGAATTCCTGGACGCCGCCGTCCACCGTGATCCTGCCGATCCGGCCGGCCCCGATCTCGACGAACCACAGGGCCGCCCCGTCGCTGGTGATGCCCACGGGTGCGGCCCCGGTGGTGGGGAGCGGGTAGGTCTCGAAGTCCCCGTCGACGGTGACGCGGCCGATCGCGTCCGCCTGGTTGAGGGTGAACCACAGCGCTCCGTCGGGGCCCGCGGTGATGCCCGAGGGGAAGCCGCCCGTGCGGGGAAGCGCGAACTCGGTGATCCGCCCTTCGCCGGTGACACGGCCGATCCGGTCGGAGTTCATCTCGGTGAACCACATCGCGCCGTCCGGGCCGGCGGTGATGCCGAAGGGGCCGCTTCCCGCTGTCGGCACGGAGAAGGACCGCATGTCGCCGTCCGGGGTGACGCGGCCGATCCGGTCATCCTGGGACCGGGTGAACCACAGCGCCCCGTCGGGCCCGGGGGTGATGACCATGGGGCGGCAGGTGGCGGAGTCCAGCGGAAATTCCTCGAGTGCGCCGTCGAGGGTGAGACGCGCGATGCGGCCGCCGTGCACCAGGGTGAGCCACAACGCGCCGTCGGGTCCGGAGGTGATGCCGTAGGGCCCGGCCCCCTCGTCCGCGACGGCGATCTCCCTGACGGTTCCGGCATGGGAAGGGTGCACGACCAACTCCTCGCGGAGGCCGGACCCTTTCCTGCCTCCACCTCACCTTGTCCGTGAAGGGACGGCGGGTGCAACCGCGTTACCGGGGGAAGCCGGGGCAGGGAAAGCGGGGAGCCGAGACCGCCGGGAGCGGAAATTCGAGCCGCTCGTCCGGCCCACCTCGTCGGCGGGGCCGGAATGCCGCTCCCGGCGGCGCGAAGGCGCGACCGATATCCGGACGCACCTGATGGGGCGCGGCGCGCGAGACACCGCGGCGGATCTCCGCCTCGGCGGCGAGGACCGCGCCGCGACCAGCGGCGACGCAGGCCTGACCGTCGTCGTTGCGCCCGCACGCCCGCGCGCGTATCGGGCGGGTGACGTACCTTCACCACGCCGGTCCGCCGATTTCGTCTGGACGCTGAGCACCGGGCGAGTTCACCGACTCACGAGTCCCGCCCGTACCCAAGGAGTGCCGGAAGGAATGGCGGGCGGGGAACGTGGGCGCGGCTGAGTCGAATCGCTATTCTGCGTTCGAGGGTTGAACGAACGATCGATTCAAGATCGTCAAAATGTAAACTTCTCCAATCCCCCACTAGGAGCAAGTCATGAGCGTGCCGCCGAACGATTCCCCGGAGCTGTTACGCACCGCGACCCCTGTGGTACATGGCGCATTCCGTGCGGTGACCGGCTTCTTCTTCGCCTGCCACGGGGCGGCCTCCCTCTTCGGTGTTCTCGGCGGCGCCCACGGCGGCGGCACCGTGCCCACGCTGGCATGGCCCGGCTGGTGGGCCGCCGTCATCCAGCTGGTCGGCGGATCCCTGGTCGCCCTGGGCCTGTTCACCCGCACGGCAGCCGTGATCTCTTCCGGCTCCATGGCCTACGCCTACTTCAGCGTCCATCAGTCGAACGGACTGTTCCCCCTTGTGAACGGCGGTGAGGCCTCCGCCATGTTCTGCTGGGCGTTCCTGCTGATCGCCTTCATCGGCCCCGGCGCCTTCGCGCTGGAGAACGTCCTGCGCCGTGGGACGCCGGCCGCCAGGGCGAGTGAGCCGGCGACACCCGTGCGGGCCACTTCCTGATCGGTCCCGCGCCGACGACTCCTGCCGCGGGCTCCTGCCGATGGGCGGAGCCCGTGGCAGGCTTCATCTCCGCGCCGCTTCGGCGCCGCCGTCCCCTCCTGGCCGCTCATCCCTGCCGGGGCGTGATGTTGGCGTTGAGCCGGAAGAGGTTGCCGGGGTCGTAGGTCGCCTTGACCGCCGTCAGCCGTTCGTACTGCGGCCCGAAGCTCTCCTGGACCAACTGCTCGCCCTCCTCCAGGAAACCGGGGAAGTTGAGGTAGATGCCGCCGGAGGAGAAGGCCCGCAGGGCGGCGAAGGTCTCCCGCACCCAGCCGATGTTCCGCTCCGAGTCGGCCTCGTCCGACCAGTTGCCCTCGATGCCGACGAGGTAGGCGTCGCCCCGCCCGGTGAAGGCGGTCCCCTCCTGCGGGGCCCGCGCCATCGCGCCGCCCTGGAACCAGAGGTCCACCGTCGACACCGGCGACGGCGCACGCGCGGCGTGTTCGGCGAGCCGGTCGATCAGCTCGTCGGTGAGGCCGGGCAGGCTCACCGACTTCCAGTAGTAGCGGTTTCCGTCGGGATACTCCTCGTCCAGCAGGGACTGGACGTCGAGGTAGGTCGTGACGCCGCTCAGGTCGAACAGCGGTTCGGCGATCTCCCGCAGCGGCCGCAGTGCCCTCTCCCCCTCCTCGGGTCCGCCGGGGAAGAGCGCGAGCACGGCGACGAACGGCTCCCCGTGGATGTGCGCGGGAAGCGCCTCGTCCGGCGGGACCCTGCCGAACACGGCGAGCGGGGCCGTCCTCTCCCCGGGCGCGGACACCAGGCTCTCGACGCGGCGCAGGACGTCCCGGGCGTGCCGTGCCGGGTAGTACACGTTGCAGAAGTACACCTCCGGCCCGACCGGGTACAGCCGGTACGTGAACGAGGTGACGACGCCGAAGTTCCCCCCGCCGCCGCGGATCGCCCAGAACAGGTCCGGATGGCGCTCCGCGTCGGCCTCGCGGACCTCGCCGTCGGCGGTGACCACCGTCGCGGACATCAGCGCGTCGCAGCTCAGGCCGTGGGCGCGGCGCAGCCATCCCATGCCGCCGGACAGCGTCAGGCCCGCGACGCCGGTCTGCGACACCACCCCGAGCGGCACGGCGAGGCCGTGGCGCTGGGTCGCCCGGTCGACGTCGCCCAGGGTGCAGCCGCCCTGCGCACGCACGAACCGCGCGTCGGGGTCGACCTCGACGGTGGTCATCCCGGACAGGTCGACGACCAGGCCGCCGTCGCAGAGGGCGTACCCCGCCACGCCGTGGCCGCCGCCGCGCACCGAGAGCGGGAGGCGGTGGTCGCGGGCGAAGCCGACCGCCGCCGCGACGTCCGCCTCGCCGGCGCACCGCGCGACCAGGGCCGGCCGCCGTTGGATCGAGCCGTTCCACAGCCGTGTGGCGGCCGCGTATCCGGGGTCGTCCGGTTGGAGCAGTTCGCCCCGCAGGACGCCCCGGAGGCCCTCGACGGCGGAGGCGGGCGCCTCGGCCGGTCCGCTGTCTTCCGCACCCATGCGGATCACCTCCCGCCCCCAGCCTCACCCGACGCGGCCCGGGGCGCGAGCCACGGGTGGCCGTTGCGGTCACGACGGGGTGGACGCGCGCCCCGTCTCGTGGCGACGCGGTGGTGTCCGCGACAATCGGAACCCCGCACCGGCCCGCCCGGCCGGCTGTGCCCGGCCCGTCAGGAAGGAAGCCCGATGAGGACCGTCGAAGAGGTCGACGCGCTGGCGTCCGCCGCACACGCGGGGCAGGTCGACAAGGTCGGCGTGCCGTACGTCGAGCACGTCCGGGCGGTCGCCGCCGGGCTCGTGCCGTTCGGGGACCGGCTGGTGATGGCGGGGCTGCTGCACGACGTGGTGGAGGACACCGCCTGGACCGCGGAGGAGCTGCGGGCGGCGGGCGTCCCGGACGACGTGGTCGGGCTCGTCGAGGCGGTGACCAATCAGCCGGGCGTCCCCTACGAGGAGAAGATCCGCCGCATCGCCGGGAACCGGGAGGCCACGCTGGTGAAGATCGCCGACAACGCCCACAACAGCCGCGCCGACCGCGCGGCCGCGCTCCCGGAGGAGGCGCGTGCCCGCCTGGGCGCGAAGTACCGGGCGGCGCGCGAGGTGCTGTGGGCGGCGGTGGACCGGGCCGACGTCGAGGCGGTGCTCACGATCGTCAACCCGGCCCTGCTGGACGAACTGAGGGAAGACCGGGCGGCCTCGTCCTGACCCTCCCCACGCGACCCTCCGGTCACCGGCCCGCCGACGCACCGGTCCGCCCGGTCGTCACCGGTCCCCGGTCACCGGTCCGGGCGCCCACGGAACCGGCGGCCGCGGGACCGGTCGCCGCGGGGCCGAGGAGGCGGGTCATGGTTTCGGCGGCCCGCACGGCCGCGTCGGCGCAGCAGTTGTTGAACAGCACGTGCAGTCGCTCCACCTGCCCGGCCAGGTCGAGCAACCGGGGTGTCCACTCGCCGAGTTCGGCCCCGTCGTAGGTGTGCCGGAAGCGGTCCTCCTTGCTGCCGGAACCCCAGGCGGGACTGCGGCCGTGGAACCGCACGACGGACAGACGCGGCGAGGTCACAGGGGTGACCGGAGGTATCGAGGACGGCAGCGTCTGCGTCATGTCGACGGCCACCGCCGCCATGCCGTGCCGGGCGAGCAGCGCGCGGGTCCGGCCGGCCTGGTCCTCGCGCCACCACTGCGGGTGCCGGAACTCCACGGCGACGGGCCAGCCGTGCGTGCGCCGGGCGGTGTCCGCCAGGAAGGTCTCGGCCCGCGTGCCGGGCCGGAACCAGGGCGGGAACTGGAAGAGCACGCTCCCCAGCCGCCCGGCCTCCCGCAGCGGGGCGACGCCCGCGGTGAAGCGTACCCACACCTCGTCCAGGACGTCCGGGTCGCGGGCGTCCGGCGGCAGCCCGGGCGGCATCACCGCGCCGCGTGTGGGGTGTCCGGTCAGCAGGGAGAACGCCTTCACGTCGAACACGAAGCCGTCGGGCGTCCGCTCCGCCCACAGGCGGCTGTTGCGCTCGCTCGGCAGGGCGTAGTAGGCCGAGTCGGCCTCCACGACCGGGAACTGCTCGGCGTAGTGCCGCAGTCTCCCCTCGGCGTCCCGTCGTCCCGCCGGATACCAGCCGCTGCCGACCAGCGCCCGGTCGGTCCAGGAGCACGTGCCCACGAGGATGTCACCCATGACCTCCCGTTACCCCGCCCTGCCGTTTTCCCTCGTGGTCCCCCGTTCCGCGCCGCCCGTCAGGAAGCGGGCGAACTCCTCCACCAGGCGGGTCGAGGCTTCCCGCGTCGCGGAGCGGGTCATGCCGGCCGCGTGGGGCGAGAGGGTGCAGTGCGGGTTGCACGTCAGCGGCGAGGAGAAGCGGGCGCCCTCGCGCGTGAAGACGTCGACCGCGGCCCGGGCGGGTCCCACGGCGGGATCCCGCAGCACGCGGTCGAGGGCGTTCTCGTCGACCACGGCGGCCCTGCTGGTGTTGACCAGGACGGAGCCGGGCCGCATGGCGCGCAGTTCGGCCTCCCCGACGAGCCCGGCGGTCTCCGGGGTCGCCGGAACGTGCACCGAGATCACGTCGCAGGCGGCCAGCAGCTCGGCCAGGGACTCCACTCGGCGGCCGGGCCATCCCCCGGCCCGGTCCGGGGTGAAGCGCGGCGATCCGAGGACCAGGACCTCGGCGCCGAAGGCCCGCACCAGGTCGGCCACCCGGCGGGAGACGGCGCCGGTTCCCACCAGCCCGACCCGGGCGTCGGACAGGCCGCGGGCCGGCAGACCCGCTGTGGCCTCGCCCCACGCACCGGCCCGGAGCTCCCGGTCGCGCCGGGAGACCTCGCGCAGCGCGT
The DNA here is from genome assembly GCF_042792855.1 of Streptomyces sp. NPDC056600. Lineage (NCBI taxonomy): Bacteria > Bacillati > Actinomycetota > Actinomycetes > Kitasatosporales > Streptomycetaceae > Streptomyces > Streptomyces sp. NPDC056600. The sequence continues at coordinate 9,293 of NZ_JBHTVQ010000037.1, read as the reverse complement.
CGAGCATGAGCGCCACGGTCAGCTCGGCCACCGCAGGGGCGTTGGCGCCGGGGGTGGTGCGGATCGCGACTCCGAGGTCACGGGCCGCCCGGTGGTCGAAGGTGTCGGAGCCCGTCGCGGCGCGGCCGGCCAGCACGAGGCGCCGCCGCAGGCCCTCCCCCGTGGCCTGCTCCAGCACGGCCCGGGTGAGCGGGATGCCCGCCCGGCACTTCAGCGCCTCGTAGCCCTCGCCCCCGTCCTCCAGGCTCCGGCCCAGTTCCCGCTCGTCGAAGCCGTCGAAGTTTACGGTGTCCCACTCGGCGGCGATGCGGGCGCGAAGTGCCGCGTCGTGGACCCTGCGGACGTTGACCGTCGGCACGAGGCCGAGACCGGCCAGGGCGGTCAGCTCGGTGAGCGCCTGTTCGCCGGGGGCGGGATCCACCACGAGGACGCGCCGGGCGGCGGAGGAGTCGTCGTTCACGATCGTCCAGCATGCCCGCGCCCTCCGCCGCTCCGTCGGCCGGGTCGGGGCGGCCGGCGCCCGCCGGCCCGCATCGTGGGCGGGCGGGCGTCGGCCCTCGCGACTCCGGGGTCAGGCCTCGGCGAGCACCCCGTCGGTGGACGCGCCGGAGGCGATGCCGTACTCCGGCTCCGGCACGGACTCCGGGGCGAGCAGCACCGAGCGGCGGCCGTCGACCCCGATCGGCACGTCACCGTCGACCGTGACCCTGCGCAGGGTGCGCTCGTGGTCGTCGGAGTCGTCCACGCCGTAGTGCTGGGTGGCCCGGTTGTCCCAGATGGCGACGTCGCCCGCGCGCCACTGCCAGCGCACGGTGTTCTCCGGGCGCTCGACGTGGGACTGGAGGACGTTGAACAGGGCGCGCGAGTCACGGCCGTCGAGTCCGGCGAACCGCTGCAGGAAGTTGCCCAGGATCAGGGTGCGTTCGCCGGTCTCGGGGTGGAGGCGCACCACCGGGTGCTCGGTGCGGAAGGCGACCGAGGTGAACACCTCGCGGTGCTGCAGCAGTTCGGCGGACACCGCGCCCGGCCGGACGGCCGCGTAGTCGTAGTCGTTGGTGTGTAGCCCGCGCAGGTTGTCCGCCAGCAGCCGCAGGGGCTCCGGGAGTTCGGCGTAGGCGGCCGCCGTGTTCGCCCAGAGGGTGTTGCCGCCGTAGGGCGGGATCACCTCGGCGCGGAGGATGGAGAAGGCCGGGTAGGCGGGCACGAAGGTCACGTCGGTGTGCCACTGGTTGGCCCGGCCGCCGTGGTCGTTGTCGATGCCGAGGGCGTAACGGCCGTCCACCGAGGGCACGGTGGGGTGCGCGACGAGCTCGCCGAGCAGCCGCCCGAACGCCTCGTGACCGGCGGCGTCGAGGTGGTGCTGGTCGCGGAGGAAGACGACCTTGTGTTCGAGTACGGCGGCGCGGATCGCGGCCACGGTCGTCGCGTCGAGGTCGCCGCCGAGGCGGACCCCGGAGATCACGGCGCCGATGCGGCCGCCGACCTTCTCGACGGTGACGTCGACGGCGGTGTCCGCCTCGGCCCGGGTGGTGGGGGCCTGGGCGGTGCCGGTGGCGGGGGCGACGTCGGTGGTGGAGGTCATGGTGTTCCTTTCGCGGGAAGCCGGCCGGCCCGGCCCGCCGCCGAGCGGCGCGGACAGGGCATGCGGACAGGAGGGTGCGGCCGTTGGAGGGGGCACCAGGAGGGTGCGGCCCTTCGCGGAGGCACCGGGCCTGACGGGGCCGAGAGGAGAGGGAGGGCGCACGCGCGCGGCAGCAGGGGCGGCGCGCGTGCGCGGGAGGGTCGGCGTCAGCTCTCCGGACACGCCGCCGAGGCGAGGCGCCCCAGGTCGACGTGGCGCCGCGTCACGAGGAAGGTCGTCGCGGTCATGCTTCGAGCATGGTCAGGCGGCCGCGGCCGGTCAAGGAATCGCGGGACGGCTTCACGAGCCCGCAACGAGCCGGACGTGCTCACCCTGACCGCCCGCTTCGGAACCGCCCGCTTCCGGCCCGCCCGCACCCGGCCCGTCCGCCTTCGGCGCATCCGCATCCGGCACGCCCGCAGCGGCCGGCTTCGCCCCGGTGGGCAGGTGCAGGTCCGCGGCGCGGATGCGCCAGGTCGCCAGCACGCTCACCACCGAGGTGAACACCAGGTACCCGCAGGCGAGCCACGGCGTGCCGCCGCCCACCGCGAGGAAGGTCGTCAGCAGCAGCGGCGTGATCCCGGAGGAGACGATCCCGGACACCTGGTAGACGAACGACATGCCGGTGTACCGGACCTCGGCAGGGAAGAGCGCGGCGAACAGCGTTCCCTGGGCTCCGTAGAAGTACGCGTGGATCACCCCCAGCGTGAGGACCAGCGCCGCGCCGAACGCCCAGGTGCCGCCGGCCTCGAACAGCCAGAAGGCGGGGAACACACTGACGCCGAAGGCCACCATGCCGACCGCGTACGTCCTCAGCGCCCCCTGCCGGTCCACCAGGACGCCGGACAGCGGTATCAGCACCGCCATCACCAGCGCGGCGACGGTGACCGCGAGCAGCACGGGGGTGCGCGGCAGTTCGAGCTCCGTGGTGGCGTACGCGATGGCGAAGACGCCCCAGGTGTTGAACGCGGCGCCCTCGCCCCATCGGGCGAGCATCCCGAGGTAGGTGTGCCGCCTGCTCGTGGGGTCCTTGAAGAGGGTGACGACCGGGACGCGGGAGGTCGTGCGACGCCGCTCCACGTCACGGAACGCCGGTGTCTCGTCCACCTTCAGGCGCACGGCGATGCCGACGCCGACCAGGACCAGGCTGACCAGGAAGGCGACCCGCCAGCCGTAGTCGAGGAAGGCCGCGTCGCTCAGCCACACGCTCAGCAGGGCGAACAGGCCGGTGCCGAGGGCCAGTCCGAGGGCGAGGCCGACCTGGGGGAAGCTCCCGAACCGGCCCTTGCGGCCGTCCGGGCCGTGCTCGATCGACAGCAGCACGGCTCCGGCCCACTCGCCGCCCAGCGCCACGCCCTGCAGGACGCGGAGCACGAGCAGGAGGACGGGCGCCCACAGGCCCGCCTGTTCGTAGGTCGGCAGCACGCCGATCAGGGCGGTGGCCCCGCCCATCAGGCCCATGGTGACGGCCAGCGTCCGGCGCCTGCCGATCCGGTCGCCGATGTGGCCGAAGAGGAGACCGCCGACCGGCCGGGCCAGGAAGCCGACGGCGAAGGTCGCGAAGGAGAGCATGGTGCCGACGGTGTCGTCGCCGGTGGGGAAGAACAGCTTGTTGAACACCAGGCCGGCGGCGGTGCTGTAGAGGAAGAAGTCGTACCACTCCATGGTGGTGCCGAGCAGGCTGGCGGCCACCACCGTGCGCAGGCGGCGGCGTTCACCGGGATCGGCGCTCCCCTGCTGCGGGGCCGGGACGGAGGTGTGCTCACCGAGGGATTCGGGCATGACGGGTCAGCTCCTTGACCGGGGTCGGGCGCGTTCATGACGACGGCGGACCGCGAGCGGCGCGGTCCTGGACCAGGCGCGTGCGGGCCCTGGGGCGGCGAAGGGCGCACGTCCCCACCGCGCGACGGCTCCCGGACAGGTGGAGACCACCCTCGGCCGCCGTTCCGGGGTGGGGAGAGCGGCAGGAGGGAGGCGTGCGGACGGCGCCGTTCACCGACGGTCGTCGGCGGCGCTCACCCGGGGAGCGGACACACGCGGGCACGGCCCGAGGGGCCGTGGCGGGAGGGGATGCGCCGGAAGCCGCGTCAGCGGGCGGCGACGGGAGAGGAACACAGGGCGCTGGAGACGCGCACGAGGTCGACGTGGCGTCGACGCGTGAGGTCCTGGCGCTGGTTCATGCGCCCGATTCAACCAGGCCGCACACCGTCCGGTCGAGAGGGCGTTCCCCGCGCGTCCGTCGTCGGGCCACCGCGAGGCCGGCTCTGCGCACCACGGCCGTCGCCGCATCCGGCGCCCCGGCCTACAGGCCGGGAGGACCGGACGCACTGCTCCGGCTTGCCAGGGACGCCGACGTCTCGTTCCGCCCGTCGATCGCGTACCGCCTGGCGCGGAGCGCGCACCGCGAACGCGCCGTCACCGACGCCCTGGCCGAACTCCTGGGCGAGGCGGACCAGGTGGCGCGGGTCTGGGCCGCCTTCGGGCCGGCCGAGCGCGACGATCCGCGATGTGTCGCCGGCGCCGCCCTGGTGGGGCCCGTCGAGGCCCGCGCCGTACGGTCGTGGATCCTGGACGCGCCCTCCCGCTACGAGGAGCGTTGGAGGGAACGTCCGGTGCCGGACCCCGCGACCTGATCGGGGCGCGGACCGGCGGCCCCGTGGACGCTGCCGGGGGCCCGGCGTCGGCTCAGGCCTGGACGAGCCCGTCGGCGACCAGGCCGGTGAGGACCGCCTCGCCGAGTGCCTGCACCGCGGAGGCCGGGCGGACCATGACGGTGAACTCCTTGATCCGGCCGTCGTCGTCGAAGTGCAGCAGGTCGATGCCGTGGATCTCCTTCCCGCCGACCTCGGCGCGGAAGACCAGCACCGCGGAGTCGGTGGCGGACCCGTCGGCGGTCCGCACGGTGCCGGCGGTGTCGCCGACGTAGCGGAATTCCTCGAAGGTGCGCAGCAGGACCCCGAAGAGGCCCATGACCATGGGCCGGCCCTCGAACGGCGTGAACTTCACCGGGCTGTACAGGCGGATGTCCTCGGTGAAGAGCTCCTCGATGGCCGCGAGGTCACGGCTGTCCACGGCGGCGCGGAAGCGGTCGGCGGTGTTCATGGCGTGTGTTCACCTTCCATAGTCATGGATGTGACTAGTCGGATTCATGACTACCATAGGATCTGCCTCGTTGACAGAGGCGGGCGAGAAGACGAGGAGGCGGGGAGATGGCGCTGCGGCACGCGGTGCTGGCGGCACTGCTCGAGGGGGAGCTCAGCGGCTATCAGCTGGCCAAGGCCTTCGACCTGGGCGTCGCCAACTTCTGGTACGCCCAGCCCCAGCAGCTCTACGCCGAGTTGGGCAGGCTGGAGCGGGACGGGCTGGTCCGGGGCCGGGAGGTCGTGCAGGAGAGCCGGCCCAACAAGCGCCTGTTCGAAGTGACGGAGGCCGGGCTGACGGAACTCGAGGAGTTCACGGCCGCCTCCACGAAGCCCTCCTTCATCCGCGACGACCTGCTCGTCCAGGTCCAGGCGGCGGACCGGGTGGACACCTCCGCGCTGATCACGCGGCTCGAGGAGCGCGCCGCGTTCGCCCGCGCCAAGGTCGACCTCTTCGGGAAGCTGCTGCGCGCCATGCGCGGCGACCGCACCGAGGAGGAGTTCCTGCGCCACGGCGACCGGATCGGCCCGTACCTGACCTGTCTGCGCGGCCTCGCCTTCGAGGAGGGCAACCGCGACTGGTGCGAGCGCGCCGTGACGGTCCTGCGGGAGCGGCGGGGCAGCCCTTCGCCCCGGTGAGCACCAGGTCACCGGGGCGAGCCGCCCACTTCCCGCGTCAGCGGCGGTGGACGGAGACGGCGTAGCCGCCGCCGTCGTAGGGGTCGGCGTCCCAGGTGGCGAAGTGGTCGACGAGGGTGAGACCGGCGGACTCGCAGTGGCCGTCGTACTGATCCAGGGTGAGGGTGGGCGACACCGGCAGGTGGGCCTCGTCCAGGCCGAAGCCGGAGACCAGCAGACCGCCCGGCCTCAGCGCCGCGGTCAGGCGCCGGACCACCGTCGCGACGGTGCCGTCGGCGACCAGCTGGAAGACGTTGCCCGCGACGACCACGAGGTCGAAGTCCGTGGCGCCGCCGAGGGCGTCGGGGTCGAGCTCGGCCAGGTCGGCCTGGAACCAGGGCAGCTGCGGCGCCTGCTGTCGCGCCACCGCCAGCATCGAGCCGTCGAGGTCCACGCCCACGCAGTCGTACCCGAGTTCCGCGAGCCGGATCATGACGCGGCCCGTGCCGCACCCGGCGTCCAGCACGCGGGCCCCGGGCGGCACCAGGGCGGCGCAGAACCGTGCCTCGCCGTGCATGTCCTTCCCGCTGCGCGCCAGCGCCGCGAACCGTGCGGCGTAGTCCTCTCCGGACGTCCCACCGGTCAGGTCGTTCCAACGGCTCATGCGGCTCACTATAGGTTCCGTGTCCGGCGGCGCCCGGGAGGGGGCGGGCAGCGGCCCCGGCGTCAGGCGTGCGGCACCACGACCGCGGTGGCCGCGAGCCCCTCGCGGACGGTCCACCGTCCCGCGAAGTGCCCGATCCGGTGGCCGCCCACCAGCGGTCCGGGCACGAGCAGTACGGCGCGGAAGCCGCCCTCCGCCGGCGTTCCGGAAGGCGGGGCGATGTCGACGTCCGCCTCCTCGAAGTCCAGCCAGGCGCCGGTCAGGGGGAACCACGCCTTGTAGACGGACTCCTTCGCGCTGAAGAGCAGCCTGTCCCAGTGGACGTCGGGCCGCCGGCCGGTCAGCCGCCCCAGGCGTTCGCGTTCGGCGGGCAGCGAGACGGAGGCCAGGACGTCGTCCGGGAGCGGGCGGTGCGGCTCGGCGTCGATGCCGAGGGAGGCGAGGTCGGACGTCCGGGCGAGGGCGGCCGCGCGGTAGCCGTCGCAGTGGGTCATGCTGCCGACCAGGCCCTCGGGCCACCGGGGCGCGCCCCGTGGTCCGGTCGGGACGGGGCACGGCGGGATGCCGAGCTGCCGCATGGCGAGGCGGGCGCAGCCGCGCACCGCGGCGTACTCCCGGCGTCTCTTGGCCACCGCCCGCGCGACCGCCGGCTCCTCCTCGGGGTACAGCGGCGTCTCCTCGGCCGGGTCGTCGCGGAAGGTCTCCACGGCCGCCACCGTGCCGGGGAGCAGGTCACCGATCACCGGGTGCCGTCCTCCGACTCCGAAGGGAGGATGCGGCGCAGGGTCCCCGGCGGGCCGGAACGTGCCCGCCACTCGCGCGGATAGCCGACGGACACCTCCTCGAACCGGACGCCTTCGTGATGGGTGGTCCTCGGGATGTGCAGATGGCCGTAGACCATGGCGGCGACACGGAACCGGCGGTGCCAGTCGGCGGTCAGCCGGGTGCCGCACCACATCGCGAACTCGGGGTACCGCAGGATCTCCGTGGGGTGCCGGTCGAGCGGATAGTGGTTGACCAGGACGGTGGGCAGGTCGTCCGGGAGTTCGGCGAGGCGGCGTTCCGTCTCGGTCACCCGGGCGCGGCACCACGCCTCGCGGCTCGGGTACGGGTCGGGATGCAGGAGGAACTCGTCGTTGCAGACGACGCCCGTCCGGTACGCGTAGGCCAGCCCCTCGTCCTTGGTGGTGCACCCGGCCGGCAGGAAGCTGTAGTCGTAGAGCAGGAACAGCGGCGCCACGACGGCCGGTCCGCCCGGGCCCTCCCAGACCGGCCAGGGGTCCTCGGGGGTGGTGACGCCGAGCTCCCGGCACAGGTCGACCAGGTGCGCGTAGCGGTCGGCGCCGCGCAGGGTGACGGCGTCGTCGGGGTGGGTCCACAGCTCGTGGTTGCCGGGCGCCCAGACGACCTTGCGGAAGCGGCCGGCCAGCGTCTCCAGGGCCCGGCGGACGTCGGCCACCGTCTCGGCGACGTCACCGGCGACCAGCAGCCAGTCGTCGTCGGACCCGGGCCGCATCCGCTCGACCAGGGCGCGGTTCTCCTCGTACCCGATGTGGAGGTCGCTGACGGCCAGCAGCCGCCCCGTCCCTCCGGCCGTCGATGTCACTTCCGGTCCCCCCGTCGTCGGCGAAGGGCACCACGAGAACACACCCGAACGAGCCCGGACAAGGGGCTCCTGACGGCAGGTGGGCAGGCCTCGTGGGGGCCGCGTACGCCCTCGCGTGACGGCGTTCCGCGAGGGCGCGGCGGTCGGTGGACCGTGCCGCGTCCGGGGTCAGCGCCTTTAGGGCCGCTTAACCGGCGGCCGGGACAATCCGGGCCTTCGACCGCGCGTCCCTGCGGGGCGCGGAGACTTCTCGGGGAGCGGAATTGAGCGGCGACGAACTGGTCGGGGAGCGCGGCGGCGTGCCGGCGTTCCCGATGTCGAGGGACTGTCCCTACCACCCTCCGGCCGGGTACGGCCGGCTCGCGGAGCAGGGGCCGCTGTCCCGGGTGCGTCTCTACGACGGCCGGGAGGTGTGGGTGGTGACCGGCCATGCCGAGACGCGCGGCCTGCTGGTCGACCCGAGGCTCTCCTCGGACCGGTCGCGCCCGGACTTCCCGGTGCTCGTCCCGCGCATGGCGGCGGCGCGGCTCACCGCGCTGGTCGGCATGGACCCGCCCGAGCACGACGTCCAGCGACGCATGCTGATCGGCAGCTTCACCGTGCGCCGGGTGAACGGCCTGCGGCCTTCCATCCGCCGGATCGTGGACGAGCGGATCGACGCCGTCCTGGCGAAGTCCGGCAGCGGCCCCGTGGACCTCGTGCAGGAGTTCGCGCTGCCGGTACCGTCCACCGTCATCTGCGAGCTGCTCGGGGTGCCGTACGAGGACCACGAGTTCTTCGAGGAGCAGACCCGGCGGATGCTGCTCGCGACCGGCACCGCCGATCAGGCGGCCGCCGCGAGCGCCGCCCTGGTCGGCTACTTCGACCAGCTGACCGAGGAGAAGCTGAGCGGGAGCGAGGGCCGGACGACGAAGGGCGGGCTGCTCGACGAGCTGGCCGAGGACCGGGTGCGCACCGGTGAGCTGAGCCGCGCCGACGCCTCCGCCATCGCCATGTTCCTGCTGGTCGCCGGGCACGAGACCACCGCGAACATGATCGGCCTGAGCATCCTGACCCTCCTGGAGCACCCCGCGGAACTGGCCCGGCTGCGGGAGGACCCGAGCCTGCTGCCGGGCGCGGTGGAGGAGTTGCTGCGTTTCCTGTCGGTCGCCGACGAGCTGCAGCGGGTGGCCGCCGCGGACATCGAGGTCGGTGGCGTGGTGATCCGGGAGGGCGAGGGCGTGTACCTGCCGAACGCCGCGGCCAACCGCTCCGCCGAGGTGTTCCCCGACCCCGACGCCCTGGACGTCGGCCGTGACGCCCGCCGGCATCTGGCCTTCGGATACGGCGTCCACCAGTGCATCGGCCAGAACCTGGCCCGTGCCGAGGTGGAGATCGCCCTCGGGCAGTTGATCACCCGGATCCCCACCCTGCGGCTGGCCGCCGCGGTGGAGGAGCTGGGCACCAAGGCGGGCGGATCGGTGCAGGGGGTGCGGCGGCTGCCCGTGGAGTGGTGAGCCCGCGGAACGGCGGACGGGGCGGGGGGGGCCCCGGGGTTATGGTTGCCCCCCCCCCGGGGGGGGCCCCCGGGGGGGGGCCGGCGCCCCCGCCCCGGGGGGGGGGGGGCGGGGGCGATGTCGCCGGGACCGGGTCCGGGTCCGGGAC
>NZ_JBHTVQ010000036.1:0-8837 GCF_042792855.1 Streptomyces sp. NPDC056600 | reverse complement strand
GGCGCCGCCGCGGGGCCCGGCGCGCGGGGGGACCCTTGCGCCCGGGTACCGACGCGGGCGGGTACGGGGTGGTGGTCGTTGGGGGGGTGTGGTGGGGGGGGGGCGGGGGGGGCGGCCGCCCGCCCCGGGACCCGTGCGCACACGGAAGGCCTTGGACAGGGGGCGCCGGCAAGAGCTTTCGAACGCAAGGGGTGCTAAGGGACGATGACAGCCACCGACGATCTCGCAACACCACTCCCCTACCGGGAGGTCACGGACGCCAACGGACGTGTCTACCGGCTGGGCGAGTCCGACATCGACATCATGGGCCGCAAGCGGATCTGGATGGTCGTCCTGCCCTGGGTGGGCATGATGGGCATCTCCTCCGCCGAGTACGCGTTCGCGTCGGCCGAGGACGCGCTGCACGCGGCGCACCACTGGGACAGCGGGGCCATCTACTGGATGATGACCGTGTGGGTCTTCTTCCAGGCCGCGGTGGCGTTCCCCGCGGGAAGGCTCCGGGAGAGCGGCCGTCTGCCGGCCCGTTCGGCGATGATGCTCGGCGCGGTCGGCACGCTGCTGGGCTACCTGTCGCTGGCGTTCTCACCGCACGTCCTCCTCGCCTTCATCGGCTTCGGGATGTTCAGCGGCATGGGCGCGGGCATGGTGTACGCCACCTGCGTCAACATGGTGGGCAAGTGGTACCCCGAGCGCCGGGGCGGCAAGACGGGCTTCGTGAACGGCGGCTTCGCGTACGGCTCGGTGCCGTTCGTCTTCATCTTCACCGGCTTCATGGACGTCGGGAACTTCCAGTGGGTACTGACTCTGGTCGGCCTCTTCCTCGCCGCCGTGGTGGGCTTCGCCGGCTCCTTCTTCAAGGACCCGCCGAAGAACTGGTGGCCGGCGGAGGTGGATCCGCTCAACCCGCCGGACGACCCGCGCGCCCGGCGCTCGCTGGCGAAGAACCCGCCGGCCGTCAAGCAGTACAGCCCCATGGAGGCCTGGAGGACCGGGCGGGTGGCGTTGATGTGGTTCTGTCTGGCCTGCACCTCCGGGGTGAACATCTTCGGCATCGCGTTCCAGGTCGACATCGGCCAGGAGGCGGGGTTCGCGGCGGGGATCGTGGCGACCGCCATGTCCCTCAAGGCGGTCGTCAACGGCACCGGCCGGGGCGTCATCGGCTGGCTGTCGGACCGTATGGGCCGCAAGCAGTGTCTGCTCGCCGTGTGTGTCGTCCTGGGTCTCGCGCAGTTCGGGATCATCTGGTCGGCCGGCATCGAGTCGCTGCCGCTGTTCCTCGTCTTCTCGGCCATCTCCGGCTTCGGCGGGGGCGCCATCTTCCCGATGTTCGCCGCGATGACGGCCGACTACTTCGGGGAGAACAACAACGCCACCAACTACGGCATGGTGTACAGCTCCAAGCTGGTGTCCGGTCTGGGCGCGGGCATGGGGTTCATGGTCGTCGACGCGTGGGGGCTCGACGGCGCCTTCACCCTGGCGGGCTGCATCTCGTTCTTCGCCTGCTTCGTCGCGCTCTTCCTCTCCCCGCCGGGCCGTGAGCGGCGCGGCCTGATCAGCATCCGGTAATCCGGCGGGGCGCCGAGGGCCGCAGCCCGGGGGTGCCTGACGTTCCCTCCCCGCACCGTCGCACCACGCACCACGCGCCACCGCACTCCCCACCGCCGCTCCGCCGGCCCCGTCCGGCGCCGCGGAAGAGCCCTGCCGGACCCCGGCGGGGCTCTTCCGCTTCCCGGCAGGGTGCCCGAGCGTGCCGGGGCACGACCGGACGGCCTCACGCTCAGGGCTCCGCGAATAGGGCTCCGCAGCCTGGGCTCTGCGGTCAGGGCTCCAAGCTCAGGCCTCCACGCTCAAGGCTCCGCGGTCACCGGCGAGGACGGTACGGCCGCGGCGCCCGCCACCGCCGGCCCCGTGCTGCCGCGCGGCAGCAGCCGCGCGGGCTCGTCCTCGAGGCACTCGGCCCAGCCCTCCTCGACCTGGGTGAGGAGGGTGCGGACGGCGTGCCTGCCGTAGGCGGGGATGTCCCGGTTGAGGGCGGTGATGCCCGGGCGGACGACCCTGGTGAGCTGGGAGTCGTCCCAGGCGACCAGGGACAGTTCCCCGGGGACGCTCAGCCCCAGTTCGTCGGCGACCGACAGCCCGGCGACCGCCATGATGTCGTTGTCGAAGACGATGGCGGTCGGGCGGTCGGGCCGGATGAGCAGGCCGCGGGCCGCCCGGGCGCCCGCCTCCCCGGAGTAGTCGGTGTGCACGATGGCCGGCTCCCCCATGCCCAGTTCGGCGCAGACCGCCCGGTGGGCGCGGTCGCGGCGTGCCGTGTGGTCGAGGTCGCGCAGTCCGGCGACCCGCGCGACCGAACGGTGGCCGAGGGTGTGCAGGTAGCGCAGGGTCTGGCCGAGCGCGGCGGCGTCGTCGGACCACACCGAGGGCAGCCCGCCCGCCGCCTCCGGGTGGCCGATCGCCACGGCGGGCAGGCCGAGTTCGCGGATCAGCGCGATCCTCGGGTCGTCGGTGCGCAGGTCGGTCAGGAGCACGCCGTCGATCCGGCCCTCGCCCCACCAGCGGCGGTGGACCTCCATCTCCTGCCCGGCGTCGGCGACGAACTGCAGCGTCAGCGCCTTGCCCTGGGCGGCGAGCTCGTCCTGCATGCCGCTGATCAGGCCCATGAAGAACGGTTCCGCCCCGAGGAGCTGGGCGGGCCGGGAGGAGACCAGTCCGACGGCGTCGGCCCTGGCCCGGGTGAGGGCGCGGGCCGCGCTGTTGGGACGCCACCCGATCTCCCGGGCGATCCGCTTGATCTCGGCCCGGGTCCCCGGCGAGACGCCGGGCCGGTCGTTGAGCGCGTACGAGACCGCGACCTTGGAGACGCCCGCTCGTCGCGCGATGTCCTCCATGGTGGGGCGACGCCTGGACATGTGACCTCGCTTAACCGCTTCATATGGGTGCCGTCATCGTAGCGGCAGCGCCGCACGTCCAGACCTGCCCGGTGCGGACATCGACGTAAACAACTTCCGTGTAACGAAGCCACGGGAGCGCTCCCGTCCCCCCTTGACACCGCCGCCGGTCGGGCCGAGACTTCCGCCACTTACCCGGTTCAGTTGCTCCGCCCGAGGACGGGCGGGGAGGGAGTTGACCGATGCGCACTCGAGCGCGGCTCATCGCTCTGGCGGCCGTGGGCGGCATGGTCGTCACGGCGTGTACGGGCGGGGGTTCCTCCACGACCCCGGACGGAAAGGGAGTTCAGGGGGGACTTCCGAGGAACGAGACCCTCTACACCAGCGGCACCCAGTGGGGGCCGCCGGCCAACTACAACCCCCTGCACAACTGGGACCATGCCACCGGCACCAAGGGGCTGGCGTACGAGACGCTGTTCCACTTCGACCCGAAGGCCGGCGAGCTCAAGCCGTGGCTGGCCGAGGGCGGGGAGTGGAAGGACGACAAGACCTACGAGGTGAAGCTGCGCTCGGGCATCACCTGGTCGGACGGCAAGCCGATGACCGCCAAGGACGTCGTCTTCTCCTACGAGATCGGCAAGCTGGAGGCCGCCTCGTTCCACACCCTGTGGGACTGGCTGTCCAAGGCGGAGGCCGTCGACGAGCAGACCGTGCGCTTCTCCTTCAAGGAGGCGCGCTACCAGGAGTGGGACTTCACCCTCTACGGGCAGCCGATCGTGCCGGAGCACGTGTGGAGCAAGCTCTCCGAGGAGGACGTCCTCAACGGCGTCAACGACAAGCCGGTGGCCTCCGGCGCGTACAAGCTCAAGAGCCACTCCCAGGACCGCGTGGTGTGGGAGCGCCGTGACGACTGGTGGGGCGTGAACGCGCTCGGCATGAAGCCGGCGCCCAAGTACATCGTCGACATCTCCAACCCGAGCAACGAGGTCGTCATCGGCCAGATCGGGCAGGGGCAGCTGGACCTGAGCAACAACTTCCTCCCCGGCGCGGCCCAGATGATCAAGGGCGGCAAGGCCGTCTCGTACTACGACAAGCCGCCCTACATGCTGTCGGCCAACACCGCCTGGCTGGTGCCCAACACCAAGCGCAAGCCGATGGACGACGCCGCGTTCCGCAAGGCGCTGGCGTACTCGATCGACATCGACAAGATCGTCACGGGCGTCTACGGCGAGCTGGTGCGACCGGCCGACCCGACCGGTCTGCTGCCGCAGTGGGACGCCTACATCGACAAGGGCCTGACCGCGAAGAGCGGCTTCTCCTACGACACCGCCAAGGCCAAGGACCTGCTGAAGGGGGCGGGTTACAAGGACACCGACGGCGACGGACTGGTGGAGAACAAGAACGGCAAGAAGCTGAAGCTGAAGCTGATCGTGCCCTCCGGCTGGACCGACTGGATGGAGGCGGCGAAGGTCATCGCGGAGAGCGCCAAGGCCGCCGGCATCGACGTGAGCACCGACTTCCCGGACCAGAACGCGCTGACCGACATGCGCGGCAAGGGCGAGTTCGACCTGGTGATCAACAACGAGCGCCAGCTGTCCAACACCCCGTGGACGTACTACGAGTACATGTTCCAGCTGCCGGTGCGCGAGCAGCAGAACACGGTCAACTTCGGCCGCTACGAGAACAAGGAGGCGTGGAAGCTCGTCAACGAGCTCGGCGGCGTGAAGACCGACGACGAGGCGGGCATGAAGGAGGCGGTCTCCAAGATCCAGGAGATCCAGCTCGAGGAGATGCCCGTCATCCCGCTCTGGTACAACGGCCTGTGGTCCCAGTCGACGACCGGCACCTGGACCAACTGGCCCTCGGAGAAGGGCGACAACCCGCACGCGCCCACTCTGTGGCGCAACTGGCTGGAGCTGGGCGGCTTCGAGGCGCTGACCGGCCTGAAGCCCGCGAAGAAGTAGTCCCGCGGACGTAGTTCCCGCGGCCGCGGCGGCCGCCGGACGCCCCCTCCCCCCGGACGCACCGGCGGGGGCGGGGCGCCTCCGGGCGGCCGCCCGGCGCCGACCTCCCCGTCTTCCCGGCTCTCCTGTTCCCGGCTCTCCTGCCTCTCCTGATCCTGGAGTTCACCCTTGCGCCGCTACTTCGCCCGCAAGCTCCTCGTCTACGTCCTCACCTTCGTCTTCGCCGTCACGGTGAACTGGCTGATCCCCCGGTTCATGCCCGGTGATCCCGTCTCCGCGATGATCTCCCGGGCCCGGGTCTCGCAGCCGGAGGCCGTGGAGCACATGCGGGCCTACTACAACGAGCTGTTCGGCTTCGACCGGCCCGTCTGGGAGCAGTACCTGCACTTCTGGTCGTCGCTGCTCCAGGGCGACTTCGGCATCTCGATCTGGGTGTTCCCGCAGCCGGTGAGCGAGATCATCCTGGGTGCGCTCCCCTACACGCTCGCGCTGATGATCCCGGCCATCCTGCTCAGCTGGTTCGTCGGCAACTGGCTCGGCGCGCTGGCCGCCCGACGCAAGCTGCTGGACAACACCGTGCTGCCGGCCGGCTATCTGCTGACGGCCATGCCGTACATGTGGATCGCCGTCCTGCTGGCCTGGGTGTTCGGCGCGCGGGCGGGCTGGTTCCCGGTCTCGGGCGGCTACAGCCTGGACATCGAGCCGTCGTGGAGCTGGCTCTTCTTCACCGACGCGCTGCACCACTGGGTGCTGCCCTTCCTGTCCATGTTCCTGGTGGCGCTGGGCGGCTGGGCCATCGGCATGCGCAACATGATCATCTACGAGCTCGAGGCGGACCACTCGTCCTACCTGGCCGCGCTGGGCGCCCCGCAGCGGCTGATCCGCCGGTACGCCTTCCGCAACGCCGTCCTGCCGCAGATCACCGGGCTGGCGCTGCAGTTGGGCGTCCTGGTGGCCGGCGCGCTGGTCACGGAGATCGTCTTCAACTATCCGGGCCTGGGCAGCCTGATCCTCGCGGCGATCCAGAACCGCGACTTCTTCCTGCTGCAGGGCACCTTCCTCTTCATCGTGATCGGTGTGCTCATCGCCAACTTCCTCATCGACCTCGTCTACGTGATCGTCGACCCCCGGACCCGGACCGGCATGGCGGGAGGCCAGTCATGAACGCGATGCCCCCACTCGGCGAACCGGCCTCCGAGCCGGTCGCGACCACGCAGAGCGCTCCCGACGCGGTTCCGGGCCTCGCCTCCGCGGCGGCCGAGCCGTCGGCTCCGCTCAGTCCCACCCGCGAGACCCTGCACTACGCGGTCCGCAATCCCAAGCTGCTGATCGGCCTCGCCGTCGTCCTGGTGCTGCTGCTGACCGGCCTGCTGGGCCCGCTGCTGCTGGAGGGCAAGGACCCCAATGCCTATTCGGGCGCCCAGGGGGTGGGGCCGAGCGGCGAGCACTGGTTCGGCACCACGACCTTCGGGCAGGACGTCTTCGCGCAGTTCGTGCACGGCCTGCGCGCCACCTTCCTGGTCGGCGTGATCGGCGGCGGCATCGCGGCCGTCGTCGCCATGCTGGTCGGCTTCTTCGCCGGCTACCGGGGCGGTGTGCTCGACGAGGTGCTCACGATGCTGACCAACATCGTGCTGGTCATCCCGTCGCTGGCTGTGCTGCTGATCGTCAACGCCTACCTCGGCGTGCGCAGCGTGCCGGTGCAGGGCCTGTTCATCGGCCTGACGTCGTGGCCGTGGGCGGCGCGGGCGATCCGCGCCCAGACGTTCAGTCTGCGCACCCGCGACTTCGTGGATCTGGCCCGGCTCAGCGGCAGCCGCACCTGGAAGATCATTTTCCGGGAGATCGCGCCGAACATGAGCTCCTACCTGTTCATGACGTTCATCCTGCTGTTCGGCGGTTCCATCCTCATCGCCTCCTCCCTCGACTTCATCGGCCTCGGCCCCACCGACAGCGTGTCGCTGGGCCTGATGCTCCAGAGCGCACAGCAGTGGAGCGCGCTCCAGCTCGGCATGTGGTGGTGGTTCGTGCCGCCGGGTGTGGGCATCACCGCGGTCGTCGGCGCGCTGTACGTCGCCAACGTGGGTCTGGACGAGGTGTTCAACCCCAAGCTGAGGGAGTCGTAAGCACATGACCCTGACCGTCGACGACCTCCGGGTCCACTACCGCACGCTGCGGGGCGACGTTCGCGCCCTGGACGGCGTCAGCTTCTCCGTCGACGACGGCGAGATCCTCGGCCTGGTCGGCGAGTCGGGCTGCGGCAAGACCACGCTCGGCAAGTCGCTGATCCGCATGGACGGCCGGATGCGCCACGTGGGCGGCACCGTCACCCTCGACGGGGACGACGTCCCGGTGGGCGACGACCGCGCCATGAACGCGTTCCGCTTCCGCCGCATCTCGCTGGTCCCGCAGTACTCGATGAGCGCGATGAACCCCACGCGCCGCATCGGCCGGATGATCCGCGAACTCCTCGCCTCGCGCGGGGCCTCGGTGGACACCGGGGAGCTGCACCGGCGTCTGGCCCTGGTGGGTCTGAAGCCGGAGGTCCTGGACCGCTACCCCATCGAGCTGTCCGGCGGCATGAAGCAGCGCACGGTGATGGTCATCTCCACGCTGCTCGACCCCTCGCTGCTGATCGCGGACGAGGTGACCAGCGCCCTGGACGTCTCCAACCAGAAGGCGGTCGCCCACGCCCTGGTGGGCCTGCGCGACCAGGGCCTGGTCACCAGCATGGTGTTCATCACCCACGACCTCGCGCTGACCTCGCACATCGCCGACACGATCATGGTGATGTACGCGGGTCTGCTCGCCGAGAAGGCGCCGTCGAAGGTCCTCACCAGCGCGCCGCGTCACCCGTACACCCGTCGGCTGCTGGCCGCGCTGCCGGAGGCGGGCGTGCGCCGCTCCGAGGGCCGCCTGTCGGGCATCGAGGGCAGTCCGCCCTCGCTGCTGTCCCCGCCCACCGGGTGCCGGTTCCGTGCCCGGTGCCCGCTGGCCGACGACCGGTGCGCCGAGCAGCCGCCGGTCGTCGAGGTCGCCCCCCGTCACCACGTAGCGTGCTGGAAGGTCTGATGCTGACACTCGACCGCGTCACCAAGACGTTCCGGACCGGGACCTTCTCCGGCAGTTCGGTCACCGCCGTCGACCGGGTCTCCTTCACCGTCGGGCGGGGGGAGGTCGTCACCCTGCTCGGGGAGAGCGGCAGCGGCAAGTCGACCCTGGGGCGCATGATCCTGGGCCTGACCCCGGTGACCGAGGGCTCCCTGACGCTGGGCGGCGAGCCGGTGCGCTCGGGCCGGGAGTACTACCGCCGGGTGCAGGGGATCTTCCAGGACCCGTTCAGCTGCTTCAACCCCGTCTTCAAGGCGGACCGGGTGTTCGCGCTGGTGAAGGATGCCTACTACCCGAGGCTGTCCGCCGCCGACTGGCGCGGCCGGGTGGAACGGGCCGTGCGCGACGTGCGGCTCGATCCGGGGCAGGTGCTGAACAAGTACCCGCACCAGCTCAGCGGCGGCCAGCTGCAGCGCCTGCTGATCGCCCGGGCGCTGCTGCTCGACGGACTGGAGTTCCTGGTCGCCGACGAGATCACCAGCATGCTGGACGCCTCGACCCGGGTCGACGTGCTCAACCTGCTGGGCGACCTGCGCGAGCGGGGCCTGGGCGTCCTGTACATCACGCACGACCTCGCCCTGGGCACCTACCTGGCGGAGCAGACGGTGGTGCTGCGGGGCGGGCGGATCACCGAGCGGGGGGCGACCGAGAAGGTCTTCGGCAACCCGATGCACCCCTACACCCGGCACCTGCTGGCCGCCGTCCCGCGGCTGGGGGTGGAATGGGCCGACGCCGAGCCGGTGGAGAGCTGCGTCTTCCACGACGCGGGCGCCGAGGGTGAGTTGTACGAGGCCGAGCCGGACCACTTCGTGGCCTGCGCGCAGCTTACGGGGTGCCCCGGGCACTGAGCACTCCCCCGTACCGTCCGGCC
>NZ_JBHTVQ010000035.1:0-80303 GCF_042792855.1 Streptomyces sp. NPDC056600 | reverse complement strand
CCTCCCTCTTCGCCCGCTTCGCCTCCCGCCAGGAGGACTCCCCGCAGATGAAGATGATCGCCGCCCTGCGCAACCAGTTCGGCGGCCACGCGGTCACGCAGAAGTAGTCCGCAGCACGACGGGGCCCCGCCCGCAAGCGGGGCAGGGCCCCGGCACCGCCTAGCAGTTCCACGCCGGGGAGGTCGGCGCCCGTCCATGCATGTCACGCATCTCTCGCTGGCCGACTTCCGCTCGTACGCCCGGGCCGAGGTCGCTCTCGGCCCGGGCGTCACGGCGTTCGTGGGTCCCAACGGGCAGGGCAAGACGAACCTGGTCGAGGCCGTCGGCTACCTGGCGACGCTGGGCAGCCACCGGGTCTCCTCGGACGCCCCGCTGGTGCGGATGGGCGCCGAGCGGGCGATCGTGCGGGCCCAGGTGCGGCAGGGCGAGCGGCAGCAGTTGGTCGAGCTGGAGCTCAACCCGGGCCGTGCCAACCGGGCCCGGATCAACCGGTCCTCGCAGGTCAGGCCCCGTGACGTGCTGGGGATCCTGCGCACCGTGCTGTTCGCGCCGGAGGACCTCACGCTGGTCAAGGGCGACCCCGGGGAGCGGCGGCGCTTCCTGGACGAGCTGGTCACCGCGCGCTCCCCGAGGATGGCGGGCGTCCGGTCCGACTACGAGCGGGTGCTCAAGCAGCGCAACACCCTGCTGAAGTCGGCGGCGCTGGCCCGCCGCCACGGTGGGCGGAACATGGACATGTCGACGCTGGACATCTGGGACCAGCACCTGGCCCAGGTCGGCGCCGAGCTGCTGGCGCAGCGGCTGGACCTGATCGCCGTGCTGCAGCCGCTGGCCGACAAGGCGTACGAGCAGCTGGCGCCGGGCGGGGGCCCGGTCGCCCTGGAGTACAAGGCGTCCGCCCCGGGAGAGGGGCACACCCGCGAGGAGCTGTACCCGCAGCTGCTGGCGGCGCTGGAGGGCGTCCGCAAGCAGGAGATCGAGCGCGGGGTGACGCTGGCCGGGCCGCACCGGGACGACCTCGTGCTGCGGCTGGGCCGGCTGCCGGCGAAGGGGTACGCGTCGCATGGGGAGTCCTGGTCGTACGCGCTGGCGCTGCGGCTGGCCTCCTACGAGCTGCTGCGGGCGGAGGGCAACGAGCCGGTGCTGATCCTGGACGACGTCTTCGCCGAACTCGACGCCCGGCGGCGGGACCGCCTTGCGGAGCTGGTGGCTCCGGCGGAGCAGGTGATGGTGACGGCGGCGGTGGACGAGGACGTGCCGTCCGCGTTGACCGGGGCGCGGTTCCGGGTCGCCGAGGGGACGGTGGAGCGGGCGTGACGACGGGTGCGGGCACGGGAGGATCCGGCGGGACCGTGGGTTCCGGCGCGGGCGGTGCGGCCGCGAGTGGTGCGGCCGCCGGCGGGGGTGCCGCGGGCGGTGCGGCCGCGGGCGCGGGGCAGCCGTCCGGGGTGGACCTCGCCCGGGTGGCGCTGAGGGCCGCTCGGGAGCAGGCGCGCGCCCGGGGCGAGGCGACGCGGCAGACCAAGGGCACGGGTGCGGGGCGGCGGGGGGCGCGGTCCGGTTCGCGGGGCGACGGCCGCGATCCGATGGCGCTGGGCGCGGCGATCAACCGGCTGGTGACCGAACGGGGCTGGGAGCGGCCGGCGGCGGTCGGCGGGGTCATGGGGCGGTGGCCGCAGATCGTGGGCGACGACGTGGCCAACCACTGTTCGCCGGAGCGGTACGACGAGGACGAGCGTGAGCTGGTGGTGCGGTGCGACTCGTCGGCGTGGGCGGCGAACCTGCGGTTGCTGGCACCGCAGTTGGTGGCGCGGCTGAACGCGGATCTGGGGCACGGGACGGTGCGGGTGATCAAGGTGCTGGGTCCCGCGGGGGCGGCGCGTCCTCGGTACGGCCCGTTGCGCGCGTCCGGGAGCCGCGGCACCCACGACTGGTGACCACGCCCTCCGCGGGGGCGGCGCCCTCGCGGGGCTGAACTCCGGCCCCTACCGCCTTCGCGGGGCGGCCGCACCTCTTGCTCCCACCTGGCGCGAGCGGGCCTGGCCCGGGTGGACAGCACTCTTCCATCCTCCGACCCGCCCCCTTCCCAGGAGGGCTTACGTCACGGGGAGCGGGCTGTCTCGCAGGGATGTGAGGTCCTGCGCCCACCCTCCCCCAGCCTTCGGCCGGGGGTACCCCAGCCGCCCAGCGGCACGATCGCCCGCAGGCGGAACGAGCGGACGACGCCCCTGGGCCCAAGGAGCGGGCGATGCGCGGCCCAAGGAGCGAGCAACGCGCACAAGCGGAGCCGCAGCCCCAGCGGCCGGTCAGGCATGCCCCGCTCGGCCCGGGAAAACAGGGTTGGGGCGGGCGTTCGAAGGGTGGGGCGCTGAAGGTGACCTTCCGGTAGCCATGGGTTGACAAGGCGAAGCGCTGAGTGCCGCTGTGAGGCTCTTGGAGCCCCGCCCCGTATATGGGGAGTCGGTCCGGTCCGGTTCAGGGCGGCACATGCGAACTGAGGTGCCCGCAACGGCCCATCAGTGTCGGCGCTAGCGGTAGACTGGAGCGCAATCCCGCCCCACTTGTGGGACACACACCGAGCAACGCTGATCCAGGTTGAAAACCGCTACATGCCGCAGCCGCTCCGGTCGCCAGGTCATCGGCCGCGAGTACGGCTTGTGCTGTGCCAGAAAGGGCGCTTCGTGGCCGATTCCGGCAACCCCAACGAGAACATTCCGTCCAACGACGCCGCCGCAGCAGCCGGGGGCGAATCGTCCTCGTACGACGCGAGCGCCATCTCCGTGCTCGAAGGGCTGGACGCGGTCCGCAAGCGGCCCGGCATGTACATCGGCTCGACCGGTGAGCGTGGCCTGCACCACATGGTGCAGGAGGTCGTGGACAACTCCGTCGACGAGGCGCTGGCCGGCCACGCGGACACCATCGAGGTGACGATCCTCCCCGACGGCGGCGTGCGCTGCGTCGACAACGGCCGTGGCATCCCCGTCGGCATCGTGCCGGGCCAGGGGAAGCCGGCCGTCGAGGTCGTGCTCACCGTCCTGCACGCGGGCGGCAAGTTCGGAGGCGGCGGCTACGCCGTCTCCGGCGGTCTGCACGGCGTCGGCGTCTCCGTCGTGAACGCCCTGTCCACCCGGGTCTCCGTCGAGGTGAAGACCGACGGCTTCGTGTGGACGCAGGACTACAAGGCGGGCGTGCCGACGGCGCCGCTGGCCAAGGGCGAGCCGACCGAGGAGACGGGCACCTCGGTCACCTTCTGGGCGGACCCGGACATCTTCGAGACCACGGAGTACTCGTTCGAGACCCTCTCCCGCCGGTTCCAGGAGATGGCGTTCCTCAACAAGGGGATCTCCATCAGCCTGACCGACGAGCGCGAGACAGCGAAGGCCACGGCCGGCGCGGACGAGGCGGGCGCGGACGACAAGCCCGAGGTCAAGACCGTCACGTACAAGTACGACGGCGGCATCGTCGACTTCGTGAAGTACCTCAACTCCCGCAAGGGCGAGATGGTCCACCCGACCGTCATCGACATCGAGGCCGAGGACAAGGAGCGTCAGCTCTCCCTCGAGGTCGCGATGCAGTGGAACGGCGGCTACAGCGAGGGCGTGTACTCCTTCGCCAACGTCATCCACACCCATGAGGGCGGTACCCACGAGGAGGGCTTCCGCGCCGCGCTGACCACGCTGATCAACAAGTACGCGCGCGACAAGAAGCTGCTCCGCGAGAAGGACGACAACCTCACCGGCGACGACATTCGCGAGGGTCTGACCGCGATCATCTCGGTCAAGCTGGGCGAGCCGCAGTTCGAGGGCCAGACCAAGACCAAGCTGGGCAACACCGAGGTCAAGACCTTCGTCCAGCGCGTGGTGCACGAGCACCTCACGGACTGGCTGGACCGCAACCCCAACGAGGCCGCGGACATCATCCGCAAGGGCATCCAGGCCGCCACGGCCCGGGTCGCCGCCCGCAAGGCGCGCGACCTGACCCGCCGCAAGGGTCTGCTGGAGTCCGCCTCGCTGCCGGGCAAGCTGGCCGACTGCCAGTCCAACGACCCGGTCAAGTGCGAGATCTTCATCGTCGAGGGCGACTCCGCCGGCGGCTCCGCCAAGTCCGGCCGGAACCCGCAGTACCAGGCGATCCTCCCGATCCGAGGCAAGATCCTCAACGTCGAGAAGGCGCGGATCGACAAGATCCTGCAGAACCAGGAGATCCAGGCGCTGATCTCCGCCTTCGGCACCGGTGTGCACGAGGACTTCGACATCTCCAAGCTCCGCTATCACAAGATCATCCTGATGGCGGACGCCGACGTCGACGGCCAGCACATCAACACGCTGCTGCTGACCTTCCTGTTCCGCTTCATGCGGCCGCTGGTGGAGGCCGGGCACGTCTTCCTCTCCCGTCCGCCGCTGTACAAGATCAAGTGGGGCCGGGACGACTTCGAGTACGCCTACTCCGACCGTGAGCGCGACGCCCTGATCGAGCTCGGCCGCAGCAACGGCAAGCGCATCAAGGACGACTCGGTGCAGCGCTTCAAGGGTCTCGGCGAGATGAACGCCGAGGAGCTGCGGATCACGACCATGGACCAGGAGCACCGGGTCCTCGGCCAGGTCACCCTCGACGACGCCGCCCAGGCCGACGACCTGTTCTCGGTCCTCATGGGCGAGGACGTCGAAGCCCGCCGCGCCTTCATCCAGCGCAACGCCAAGGACGTCCGCTTCCTCGACATCTGAGTCGGTCACTGCTGCCCCGAGCAGCCGAGAAATCGCTGACCGCACCAGGAAGGATCTTCACCAGCAATGGCTGACGAGAACACTCCCGTCACTCCTGACCCCGAGCCCGCCGAGGGCGCCGCGACGCCGGTCGCCCCCGTGGTCGCCGACGACGAGATCGCGATGCGCATCGAGCCGGTCGGGCTCGAGACGGAGATGCAGCGCTCGTACCTCGACTACGCGATGTCCGTCATCGTCTCGCGTGCGCTGCCGGACGTCCGGGACGGCCTCAAGCCCGTCCACCGGCGTGTGCTGTACGCCATGTACGACGGCGGCTACCGGCCCGAGAAGGGCTTCTACAAGTGCGCCCGCGTCGTCGGCGACGTGATGGGCAACTACCACCCGCACGGCGACTCCTCCATCTACGACGCCCTGGTCCGCCTGGCCCAGCCGTGGTCGATGCGGATGCCGCTGGTCGACTCCAACGGCAACTTCGGTTCCCCGGGCAACGACCCGGCCGCTGCCATGCGGTACACCGAGTGCAAGATGGCGCCGCTGTCGATGGAGATGGTCCGCGACATCGACGAGGAGACCGTCGACTTCACGGACAACTACGACGGCCGCTCCCAGGAGCCGACCGTCCTGCCGTCCCGCTTCCCGAACCTGCTGATCAACGGCTCGGCCGGCATCGCGGTCGGCATGGCGACCAACATCCCGCCGCACAACCTGCGCGAGGTCGCCGCCGGCGCCCAGTGGTACCTGGAGAACCCGGAGGCCTCCCAGGAGGACCTCCTGGACGCCCTGCTGGAGCGCATCAAGGGCCCCGACTTCCCGACCGGCGCCCTGGTGGTGGGCCGCAAGGGCATCGAGGAGGCCTACCGGACCGGCCGCGGCTCGATCACCATGCGCGCGGTGGTCGAGGTCGAGGAGATCCAGAACCGCCAGTGCCTGGTCGTCACCGAGCTGCCCTACCAGGTCAACCCGGACAACCTGGCCCAGCGGATCGCCGACCTGGTCAAGGACGGCAAGATCGGCGGCATCGCCGACGTCCGCGACGAGACCTCCTCGCGCACCGGCCAGCGCCTGGTCATCGTGCTCAAGCGGGACGCGGTCGCCAAGGTCGTCCTCAACAACCTGTACAAGCACACCGACCTGCAGACCAACTTCGGCGCCAACATGCTGGCCCTGGTCGACGGCGTGCCGCGCACCCTCTCGCTGGACGCGTTCATCCGGCACTGGGTGACGCACCAGATCGAGGTCATCGTCCGGCGCACGAAGTTCCGGCTGCGCAAGGCGGAGGAGCGCGCCCACATCCTGCGCGGTCTGCTCAAGGCCCTGGACGCGATCGACGAGGTCATCGCCCTGATCCGCCGCAGCGACACGGTGGACGTGGCCCGCGGCGGCCTGATGAGCCTGCTGGAGATCGACGAGATCCAGGCCAACGCGATCCTGGAGATGCAGCTCCGCCGGCTCGCCGCCCTGGAGCGCCAGAAGATCATCCAGGAGCACGACGAGCTCCAGGCGAAGATCAACGAGTACAACGAGATCCTCGGCTCGCCGGTCCGCCAGCGCGGCATCGTCAGTGAGGAGCTGGCGGCCATCGTCGAGAAGTTCGGCGACGACCGCAAGAGCGCGCTGGTGCCCTACGACGGCGACATGTCCATCGAGGACCTGATCGCCGAGGAGGACATCGTCGTCACGGTGACCCGCGGCGGCTACATCAAGCGCACCAAGACGGTGGACTACCGCGCCCAGAAGCGCGGCGGCAAGGGCGTGCGGGGCACGAAGCTCAAGGAAGACGACATCGTCGACCACTTCTTCGTCTCCACCACCCACCACTGGCTGCTGTTCTTCACCACCAAGGGCCGGGTCTACCGGGTCAAGGGGTACGAGCTGCCGGACGCCGGCCGGGACGCCCGCGGCCAGCACGTGGCCAACCTGCTGGCCTTCCAGCCGGACGAGCAGATCGCCGGGATCCGCGCGATCCGCGACTATGAGGTCGCCCCGTACCTGGTGCTCGCCACCAAGAGCGGCCTGGTGAAGAAGACCTCGCTGAAGGACTACGACTCCCCGCGCTCCGGCGGCGTCATCGCGATCAACCTGCGTCAGATGGCCGACGGCAGCGACGACGAGCTGATCGGCGCCGAGCTGGTCTCGCCCGACGACGACCTGCTCCTCATCAGCAGGAAGGCCCAGTCCCTGCGGTTCACGCCGACGGACGACTCGCTGCGCCCGATGGGCCGCGCGACCTCCGGCGTGAAGGGCATGAGCTTCCGCGAGGGCGACGAGCTGCTCTCGATGAATGTCGTGCGACCGGGTACGTTCGTCTTCACCGCGACCGACGGCGGGTACGGCAAGCGGACCGCCGTCGAGGAGTACCGGGTTCAGGGACGTGGCGGTCTGGGCATCAAGGCTGCCAAGATCGTCGAGGACCGCGGGTCGCTCGTCGGCGCGCTGGTGGTGGAGGAGAGCGACGAGATCCTCGCCATCACGCAGGCCGGCGGTGTGATCCGCACCCGGGTGAGCGAGGTCAGGGAAACCGGCCGTGACACCATGGGCGTCCAGCTGATCAACCTGGGCAAGCGTGACGCGGTGGTCGGCATCGCGCGCAACGCCGAGGCGGGCCGCGAGGCGGAGGAGGTCGACGGCGACATCGTCGTCGACGAGGCCGCGGAGACCACGGAGGGCGCCGGAGCCACGGCGTTCGACGCAACGGACGCTGAGGCCGGGACGACCGGCGCGGACGAGGGTGAGTCGCCCTCGGCCGAGTAGGCACGAGGAGTGAGACGAGCGTGAACGGAGCCACGGGCGCCGGACCGACCGGTGGGGAGACCGACGGCGGCGGCCGTGGCTCCTTCGCGCAGCAGACCCAGGCCCCGTCGCAGAAGGCGGCGGAGGCCCATCAGACCCATGGATCCCAGGGGGGAACCGTGACCCAGCCCACCCAGCCCTACGAGCAGCCCGGCCAGGCCCAGGCGCAGGGGCGTCCCGAGGTGACGCCGCTGCCGACGTCGCCGCTGCCCGGGGAGCGGCAGGGGCAGCAGGGCTCCGCGGGCCCGTACCACCCGCCGCACGCCTACGAGGCGGGCGCGGTGTCGGCGCCTCCGGCCGGCGCGGTGCGTCGGCCGCGGACCGGTGCCAAGCCGGTGCCGCGCACCCGTAAGGCGCGGCTGCGGGTCGCGAAGACCGACCCGTGGTCGGTGATGAAGGTCAGCTTCCTGTTGTCCATCGCCCTGGGCATCTGCACGGTGGTCGCGGCGGCGGTGCTGTGGATGGTCATGGACGCGATGGGCGTCTTCGCCACGGTCGGCGGGACCATCGCGGAGGCCACCGGCTCCGAGGGGTCCAACGGCTTCGACCTGCAGGGCTTCCTGTCGCTGCCGAACGTGCTGATGTTCACCGCGGTGATCGCGGTGGTCGACGTGGTGCTGATGACGGCGCTGGCGACGCTGGGCGCCTTCATCTACAACCTCTCCGCCGGCTTCGTCGGCGGCGTCGAGCTGACGCTCGCCGAGGACGAGTAGAGCCTCCGGGAGATCGGGCGCTCCGGGCTGCGGATACCGATTTTGGGAGTTCGCATGTCGTGCGCTAATCTTCAGGAGTCAGCGCGCGGGACACACACCGCAGAGCGCGGCGGGGCTATAGCTCAGTTGGTTAGAGCGCATCCCTGATAAGGATGAGGCCACAGGTTCAAATCCTGTTAGCCCCACAGACACTGAAGACCCTCGGTCCACCGGACCGGGGGTCTTCTGCGATTCCGGGGCGTGCCGACCGCCACCGGGGGTCCGCTGCGGGCGGGCACGGGGAAACGCCGCCGGCCCGCCTGGTGAGGGCGGGCTCGAGACGGCGTGGTGCGGGGGCGCGGCCGCGACGCGGGTGAGGCGCGGGACGTGCGGGGGCGCGGCTTGCGGCGGTGCGGTCCGTGGCGTGGGTGGCCCTCGTGCGGTGAGGGGTCGTGCGGGGGCGGTGCGGGTGAGGGGCGGTGAGGAAGCTGGTGGGCGCGGGAGGAGACGTCGCACGGGTGTGGCGTGCCGCGGATACCGTGCGGCTGGGGCGAACCGTGCCGGTGGGGCGGGATCAGCGAGCCACGTGAGCGGTGGGGGCCGGG
Organism: Streptomyces sp. NPDC056600; assembly: GCF_042792855.1. Lineage (NCBI taxonomy): Bacteria > Bacillati > Actinomycetota > Actinomycetes > Kitasatosporales > Streptomycetaceae > Streptomyces > Streptomyces sp. NPDC056600. The sequence continues at coordinate 71,492 of NZ_JBHTVQ010000035.1, read as the reverse complement.
TGGGCGATGCGGACGGTGGGCGCTGAGCGAACCGTCCTGGCCGTGCCGGCCGTCCGAGGCGTGCCCACTGCGGGAGCTGTGCGGGCGGTGGGGGCGGTGCGGGCCCGGGAAGCCGCGGGGGCCGTGGGTGCCGGGCGGGCCGTGCCGGCGGTCCGAGCCGGACGGGTGGGGCGAGCCGGGCGAGTGGTGCGGGTGCGGGTGCGGGTGGGGCGAACCGTGCCGGTCGTGCGGGTGGGGCGAACCGTGCCGGTCGTGCGGGTGGGGCGAACCGTGCCGGTCAGGCGGGTGGGGCGAACCGTGCCGGTCAGGCGGGTGGGGCGAGCCTGGCGAGCCGTGCCGGTGGGACGAACCGTGCCGGTTGTGTAGGTGGGGCGAACTGTGCGAGCCGTGCGGTGTTCCGGGGCGGCGCGGGGAGCGGGTGGCGGCGCGGAGGGGGAGGTGTATGGCCGGCTCCTGCTCGAGGGGGTCGGCCAGGCCGTCGGTGGCGTCGCGGCGCGGGGCGGTGTCCGAGGCGGCGGAGGGGGCCGTCGGGAGCGCGGCGGGGACCAGCAGGCCGACGCCGCCGGTGGAGCCGGAGCGGCTGTGCGGGGAGCCGCCGTGGGCCTCGGCGAGGATGCGCTGCTTCATCGTGGGCGGAAGGGCCCGGTCCGCCGGCCAGAGCCCGCTCCGGGCGGTCTGCCGGGGGATCGCGGCGGTGGCGGTCACCCCCGCCGTGGCCCGCGCGGTGGTCCGCACGCCGGCCCGCGTCGTCCCGGCCGAGCGGAGCGCCGCGGCTTCCGTCCGGCCGCCGTTGCCGCCGCGGCGTCCGCCGTTGCGCGCCGGTCCGCTCTGCGGTACCGCCGCCGCGGACGTCGTGGACACGAGCCCCAGCGCCGTGAACAGCGCGAGGAACGCGGACACCAGCACCTGCCACAGCTTCCTGACCTGGGTTCCGGTCATGGATGACCTCACATTCGGGTTGGGCGATTTGCGTACTTTCCTCATGATGTGTATGCGCAGCCCGATACGTGGGACCCGCGCCCATGGCGCGTCGATGGTCCGATGAACACCACCCGGACGGACGCACGGCCGGGGAGGAACCCCGAGGAGTCCGGGGAGGAACCCCCGGCGCGCGGGCGCGCCGGTGCGATCACCCGGTGATCTGAAGCGCCCCGCAGGGCAGTTGGGAGCCCACCCCTAGGTCACCGTTCGGTATCGGCCGGTGTGTATAGTCGGGCGCCTAGAGGTCTCCCTACGTCAACGAAAGACGAGGTCGCGCGGTGAAGAAGCTTCTCCTGGTCGCCCTGGCCGCCATCGGCGGTCTCCTCGTGTACCGCCAGATCCAGGCGGACCGCGCCGAGCAGGACCTGTGGACGGAGGCCACCGACTCCGTGCCCAGCGGTTCCTGAGGACGGCAGTCGCCGAAACCACGCGAAAACCCCGGCCGCCCGAAGGCGACCGGGGTTTCGTGCTGTCGGAGCCGGCCTCGGCCGGTCCCGCGCCCAGCTCTTCTCAGCTCTGGTGGACCTGGTAGTGCGCGACCGCGTCGGCGGTACGCCCGGCCCCGTACACCTTCAGGAACTCGGAGAGTTCGGGGTGCGTCTCCCCGATCTGTTCGGCGGCCTCGATGATGTCGCCGGCCGCGGCCAGCGACCGCAGGAGACTCTGTATCTCCCGCACCACCCGCTTGACCGTCGGGGCGCCCACCGGGGTGGACGCCGCCTGCTGGGCGGCCACGCTGAGCATGGAACCGCCCTGCGACTTCTTGATCTCCTCCATGCGCTCGGCAGCCTCCGCCGCGCTCACGCTGCCGTCGGCGACCTGCGCCGCCAGGTCCTGCAGCAGCCGGACCCGCTGCACCACCGCGGGGTTGCCGATCTTCGCCCGCTGTCCGCTCATCAGCTGCGACAACATCGGCGCCGACAGACCGAGCACGCCCGCGAGCCGCGCCTGGTTGAGCCCCAGATCGTCGATCAGCCGTCGGAAGAGCTCCCCCAGAGGCTCTCCGTACCAGTTCCGCTGCAGCTCGCGCGCCCTCGCGGTGGCTTCCTGCTGTGCGGCGTCCATGCGTCTCCCCATCGCTTCCCCATGTACAGGGTTCGCTCGAGCGAACCACGTACCGAATCTTACGGAGGCCCGGAGGCGGCGGGGAGTCGCCGCCGCCCTGGTTGACCAATCCTTTTGCGGGATACCGGGGGTGACCGGGTAGTCTGGTCGTCGGCTCGCACCGGTGGTCACCACCTCCGGGGCGGACGCCACCGTTGAGGGGCCTTAGCTCAGTTGGTAGAGCGCTGTCTTTGCATGGCAGATGTCAGGGGTTCGACTCCCCTAGGCTCCACTTCTCCTCAGCCCTCCGATCTGCGGAAACGCGGTCTCGGAGGGCTTTTTCACGCCCGCCCGCGGGCCTGCTCGGGCTCCGGGGGGTCCGGGTGCGCCCTCTTCCTCGCCGGGCCTTCCTGACGGCCGGTCAGCGTCCAGGCGACCGGGGAGGGTAGGAGCTTGCTCCTGGAGCGGGACCGGACCGGGAAGTCATCAGGAAGCCGACGCGCCATGGTTCCCGTACTCAGGGACGGGAGGAGAGGGCGATGGCGGGGAACGCACGGCGGGTGCTGCTGATCAACCCGGGGCCCAGGATGGTCGAGGCCGCCAGGACGGTGGGAGTCGAGGCCTGGGTGATCCGGGACGTCGGCCCGGACCCGTACGGGGCAGGCTGTCCCTGGGTGCGGCAGCTGGTGGTGGACACCGAGGACGCGGACGCGGTGCGTTCGCTGCTGGTGGACTGTGGGTCCAGGTACGGGATCGAGCACATCCTGTACTTCGGCGGCTCCGAGGCACTGCACCTGGCGGTCGAAGGCGCGCTCGCGGACCTCTCGCCCCGGCAGGGGGACGCCCTTCGCAGGCTCGGTGACCCGGTGGCCATGCGGCGCCTCCTGAACGAGAGCGGGGTCTCGGTCGTCACCGCCGAGCTGGTGGAGTCGGCGGAGCTGGTACGTGCGATGACCGGGCGTATGAAGCTGCCGTGGGTGGTCAGGTCCGGCGGTGATCCGAAGGGTGCCATGGTGCGCGACCACGCCGAGCTCGAGGCGTTGACCGCGGACGCCCGTGGCGGGCCCTATCTCGTCGAGGAGTTCCTCGACGGGCCGGCGGTGAGCGTGCAGACCCTGACCTGTGCGGGAATGCACGAGGTCATCGGCATGACCGAGGTACGCGGCGCGGCGTCCTCCGGGGCGGACCTCCTGCATCCGGCCGCGCTGTCGGCCGTGGACGGGGCCCGTGTCCGGGCGACCGTGCGCTCCCTGCTCGACCTGGCCGGGTACGAGGCCGGGCTGGCCCGCACCCAGGTGGTGCTCACCGAGCGCGGTCCTCGCATCGCGTCCTCGGGGACACGGCCCGTGGATCTCCCGGTCACCCTGGTGACCAGGGCCGCCACCGGCCGCGATCCGGAGCACCACATCCTCTCGGTACTGGCGGGGAGACCGCCGCGCGAGCCGGTGGCGACGCGGTTCGCGTTACTGTCCCGGCTGGCCCCGCCCGACGACGCCACGTGGACGCCCGTCGGACCGGACCGCCTCCGTGACCTGGCCCATGTCCACGAGGCCCGGGTGCTGGACGGTGCCGCGGACCCCGGTGGCCGTGGTGTCCAGGTCGTGGTCACCGGTGCCTCGCCGGAGGAAGCGGCCGAGCACCTGAGGGCCGTACGCCGTAGGTGGGAGTCCGGGCACGGGAACAGGGACGTGGCACGGGAAGCGCTGCGGCCGGGCGGGAGGCATGCAGCGGGGACCGGTTGACCGCCCCGGCGTCCCCGTGCACGCGCCCCACGACGTCCGCGACCTGGCGCCTTGCCGCAGGGCGCCTCGCCTCCGACGCCCCCGTACGCGCGCCCCACGACGTCCGCGACCCGGCGACCCGACGCCTCGGCCCCGGCGCCCCACCGCACCCCGGCGTCCCGCACCTCGCGGCCGGAGGGCGCCCGCGTCAGTCCAGGTTGTACGGCGGTGCCCCCATGACCTCGAACAGCGCGGCCGCGGCGGCCTCGTGCTTCGCGGCCGAGACGGTGTCGCCGAGGGCCCTCGCGGCGCGTGCCATACCGCCCAGGGCGCGTGCCTCCTCGGCCCGGTAGCGGATGGCCGCGGCGAGCTCGTACGCGTGGGAGTGCAGTTCCATGGCGCGCTCGTGGTCGTGTCGTCGCCGGTGGACCCGGCCGATGAGGTTCTCGACCTTCGCCTGGCGGGTCGGGCTGCCGCTCAGTTCGGCGAGCTCGAGCGCCTGCTCGGTGTGACTCGACACGTCGCCCTCGCAGCCCAGGTACTGGGCGACCTGCGCGGACAACGCCAGGACCAGGGCGAAGTCCCCCGGCGGGCTCGCCTCGTCGCACAGGCCACGGGCCTGCTCCAGGCAGGTGCGGGCGTCCTCGTACTCGCCCAGGCCGACGTGGGCGAAGGCGAGATCGGTCAGCGCCATCACCCGGTTGCTGCGGTAGTCGACCTGCCGGTGGATCTCCAGGGCGCTCCGCGCCGCCGTGGCGGCCTCACCGTAGCGGCCCCACTGTTCGTACAGCGTGCTGAGGATGGTCAGGGTCTCCGCCTGCGAGCGCGGGATGTCCAGTTCCTGTTCCAGGGCCATCGCGCGTTCCAGGTGCGGCAGGGCCTCCGCGTGCTGGCCGAGCACCGTCAACAGCAGCCCGATGGTGGACTCGCTGTGCGCCTCGGTGTGCTTCTCGCCCAGCCGTACGGCGATGTCGCGTCCCTCGCTGGTCACCTCGATGCCCTCGTCGAAGTGGCCCAGCTTCCAGCACGCGATGCCCAGGCTCGACAGGCTGGCGCCCAGCAGGGCGAGATCCTGGACGCGGCGCGCGGCCTTGACCGCGACCTGGCTGAGGTGCCTGAAGTCCTCGAAGCGGCCCAGGGCGTTGAGCTGGAAGACGATGTTGCGGGTCAGCCACACGGTGTGGCGGTCCAGGCCGTGTCGTTCGGAGAGGGCCACGGCCGCCAGCAGACTGCCGTGCTCGCGGTCGAACCACGCCGACGCGCGCTCCGGGTCCTGGAGCGGCGGCAGTTCGCCGCCGTACGGGGGAAGGCCGGTGGAGCTGCGCTTGCGGCCTGGGAAGAGCACCTGGCAGGCCTCTTCGGTGACGGTCAGGTAGTAGCCGAGCAGCTGCTCCACACCCTGGGCGTCGACCTCTTCGGTGGCCGGTCCGCCCTGGCTCTGCGCGAAGTTGCGGACCAGGTCGTGGAACCGGTAGAGCCCGATCTCGGGCTGCTCGAGGAGGTGGACGTCCAGCAGGCGCTCCAGGACGGACTCGGCGTCATGGGTGTCCATGTCCAGGAGAGCGGCCGTGGAGTGGACGTCGATGACGGTGCCCGGGTGCAGACCCAGAAGCCGGAAGGAGGTGCGGTACTCCTCGGCCATCGCCTGGTACGACAGACGCAGGGTGGCCGCGACACTGCGTTCGCCGGCGCTGAGTTCCTCCAGGCGCCGGGTCTCGTCGTGCAGCCGGTCGGCCAGGTACTGCACGGTCCAGCGCGGCCGGTTGCGCAGTCGGGCGGCCACGATGCGCAGCGCGAGCGGGAGCCGGCCGCACAGCTCGACGAGGTCGGCCGAGGCCTTCGGCTCGGCGGCCACCCGCGCCTCGCCGAGCATCTCGGTCAGCAGCTGGGCGCCGTCGTCCTCGGACATGGGGCCGATGGAGATCCACTCGGCGCCGTCCAGGTCGAGCAGTCTGGCCCGGCTGGTGACCAGGACGAGGCAGCCGGGCTCGGCGGGCAGCAGGGGCAGGACCTGGCCGACGTCCATCGCGTTGTCGAGCAGGAGCAGCACGCGGCGTCCGGCCAGTGTGGACCGCCACAGGGCGGCGCGGCCCTCCAGGTCGTCGGGTATGCGGTCACCGGGTGTGCCGAGTGTGCGCAACAGGCTGTCGAGAGCGGAGGAGGGCGTCACGGAGGGCTCGCCCGGGGTGTAGCCGCGCAGGTCGATGTGGAGCTGGCCGTCGGGGAAGAGGTCCGCCGCCTGGCGGGCCGCGCGGACCGCCAGGGAGGTCTTGCCGCTGCCGCCCATGCCGTCGATCGCGATGAGCGGGGTGTACCACTCCGACGGTTCGTTCCTGGCCTTGATGTGGTGGAGGAGTGTGGCGAGTTCCTCGTGCCGGCCGGTGAAGTCGGACAGGTCGTGCGGCAGGGTGCAGGGAGTCGCCGCCGGGGTCTCGGCTCCGGCCGTGGACGCGGCGGGGAGGACGGCGGGCGGCGTGATCGGCTGGGGTGGCACCGCGACCGGCTCGGGGGCGGCCAGTTCCGGTGCCTCGCGCAGGATGCCCTCGTACAGCTTGGTGAGCTGGGGGCCGGGGTCGATGCCGAGTTCCTCGGCGAGCAGTTCGCGGACCTTGCGGTACTCCTCCATCGCCTCGGCCTGGCGGCCGCTGCGGTACAGGGCCAGCATCAGCAGGCCGCGCAGGGACTCCCGCATCGGGTGCTGCACGATCAGGTCGCGGAGATCGGCGATCAGTTCGCCGGCCTCCCCGAGTCCGAGACGGAGCTCCAGGTACTGCTCGGCGGCGGCCAGGCGGCGCTCCTCCAGAGCGGTCGCGGCGCCCTCGATCACCCTGCCGCCGGTGCCGGACAGGACAGGACCGCGCCAGAGCGCCAGGGCGTGGCGCAGGGCCCTGACGGCGTCGCCGACACGTCCCTCGTGGACGGCGTCCGCGGCCGAGCGCAGGTGGCTGCCGAACTCGATGAGGTCCAGCTGCTCCTCACCGACCGACACCCGGTACCCGGGTCCGTCGGTGATGATCAGGTCGTTGCCGTCAGGTATGCGCCGGCGCAGGTGCGCGACGGCCTTGCGGACCTGGTGCGCGGCCGTCGTCGGGGGAACGTCGTCCCACACCGACTCCACCAGTCGCGTCACCGGCACCATCCTGCCCGGTTCGAGCAGCAGGGTGGCCAGTACGCGTTCCTGGACGGCTCCGCCGAGGTGCAACCGGGAGGACCCGGACCATCCCTGGAGCGGTCCCAGGATGTCGAACCGCAGTCCCGGCTGTCCGTCTGCCTCCATCATGCCCCCCATGACCCCCCGTCCATTCCTGGCACTGGCATGGACCTGTCGTGATCATAGGCGGTGTGCCTGCCCGACGGGAACGGAATGGTCGCGGTCGGTAATGGACGGGGAACGGTACGGGAAGGGCTCCCTCCAGCATCGGTGATGTCGATCGAGGCGTTCACCGATTCAAGGGAGAGCAGGACATGCGGAACAGACCGGCGCGGCTCATCGGATACCTGACGGCCCTGGTTCTGGCACTCGGCCTGGGCGGCCCCGTGGGGTCGCTCGTCGCCGGCGGGCAGAGCAGCGCGGGTACCCAGGTGATCGCGGACGACAAGGGACCGTTGACGCCCACCCCGTGACGCGGCGTACTCCGCGGGCGCCGCGTTCGGCCGTCGGTGCCGGGCGGTGTCGTCCGGGCGGGTCACCCCCCCTGCTTCCGGCTCCTCCTCACTTCCGGGTGCCTCTCCGCTCCCGGTCCCCCGGCTCGACGGGAGGACCGCCACGAGGGGGAGGCCCTCCGTCGCGGTACGGCCGCACACCGACGGAGCTTCGCGCCCCGCGTGTGGGGCGGACCGACCGCGGCCCCTACCGGCCGGGTCGCCCCGGTGCCAGCGGCCGACCCGATTCCGTCACCCATCACCCGACTCGCCTGGGAGTACCCGTGGACATCCGCCAGCTGACGACCTTCCACAAGGTCGCCACCCTGCTCAGCTTCACCCGTGCCGCCGCCGAGCTCAAGTACGCGCAGTCCAGCGTCACGACGCAGATCAAGAGCCTCGAGACCTCGCTGGGCGTCGAGCTCTTCGAACGGTTCGGGAGCAAGATCCAGCTCACTCAGGCCGGCCAGCGGCTCCTGCCCTACGCGGAGCGGATGCTCTCGCTCGCGGGGGAGGCCCGGGGAGTGGCCGTCGGTGAGGGAGAGCCCTCGGGCCTGCTCACCATCGGCACCATGGAGAGCATCACCTCCTACCGGATGCCGCCGGTGCTGGAGTTCTTCCACCGCCGTTACGCGCAGGTGCAGCTGGTGCTGCGGCCCAGCCTCTGCGCGGAGACCCTCCATTCGCTGCGGCAGGGCACGTTCGACATGGGCTTCCTCATGGAGGCGGAGACCCGGCACTCGGGCGTCGACAGCGAGGTGCTCGGCCGTGAGCCGCTCGTGGTGGTGGCCACCCCCGACCACCCGCTGGCCGCCGAGGAGAAGGTGACCCTCGAGCAGCTGCGCGAGGTGCAGGTGCTGGTCCCGGAGGCCGGCTGCGCCTATCGCGAGCTGTTCGAGGCCGAACTCAACGACGGCACGGGCGAGCCGGTGCCGTTCCTGGAGTTCGGCAACATCGAGTCGATCAAGCGCGGCCTGGCGGTGGGTCTCGGGGTGTCGCTGCTGCCCACCATGACGGTGGCCGCCGAACTCGCCGCGGGCTCGCTGGCCCCGCTGGCCTGGGAACCGCCGTTCGAAGTCCACACCCAGCTCGCCTGGCGGCGCGGCCGGCATCTCACCCGTGAGATGCGCCTGTTCATCGACCGGACGGTGGAGTGCATGGCCGCCGAGTACGCATCGCCGGAAGTCTGATCGACAGCGTCGATTACCGGCATCACGTATCCCACGCCGACGACCCTGGACGAGATCAGACGCATCCGGACATGATTTACACGGTCCATCGCTCACCGTATGGAGAAGAATTCGTGTCGAATGTCATGCGTCAGCGCAGGAAATTCATCGTGTCGAGCGTCTCCTCCGATGCCCACATGTGGAACCTCGTTTTCCTGCAATTGTTGCTCGAGGAGAACGGCGGCCAGGTGCGGAACCTCGGCGCCTGTGTGCCGGATGAGGTCATCATCCAGGAGTGCCGGGCGGACAGGCCCGACGTGCTGGTTCTCAGTACGGTGAACGGCCACGGTCACCTCGACGGTCTCCGGCTCATCCAGAAGATCCGCAGCGAGCCCGATCTGAGGGACCTGCGTGTCGTCATCGGTGGAAAACTCGGCGTACGTGGTGCGGAAAACGTCAGGTTCATCGACGAACTGGCGACGGGCGGTTTCGACGCGGTATTCGAGTCCGAGGGCGGTCTCCAGGATTTCCAGGAATTCCTGGCGGCTCTGACCCCCGCTTCCGCGCCCGCGCTTTCCGTCATGGAGGCGGCCGCATGAACGGCGTCGTGAGGGACGGGAGCGCCACCGGTTCCGCGGTGGCCGGCAGGCCGGCACGCGGACGCTTCTCCGCCTTCGTCCACCGGGCGAAGGCGGAGGGACGGCTGGTCGTGCAGCCCAGGATGGGCTTCGCCGAGATCCCCGTCATGCGTGAGGGGCTGCGTGCCGTTCAGGGGGCGCAGGCCACCGCGGTCGGCACGGTCACCCTGGACAGCTACACCCGCGTCAACGACCACGACTCGGCCCGCAGCGCGCTGCGCACCGGAGCGGATCTCAACGGATTCCCGCTGGTGGCGCACGGTCCGCAGGCCACCCGGGACATGCTCGACGGGCTGGCCGGACCGAACTTCCCGGTCCAGGTCAGGCACGGTTCGGCGCTTCCGTACCCGCTGTTCGAGGCGATGGTGGCGGCGGGAATCGACGCCACCGAGGGCGGACCGGTCTCCTACTGCCTGCCCTACAGCAGGGCGCCGCTGTCCCAGGCCGTCGACGCCTGGGCCCGCTGCTGCGAGCTGATCGCCGCCCAGGACGAGCAGTTGCACCTGGAGAGTTTCGGCGGCTGCATGCTGGGCCAGCTGTGCCCGCCGAGCCTGCTGGTGGCGCTCAGCGTGCTGGAGGGGATGTTCTTCCAGGAGCACGGCCTCACCGACATCTCGGTGAGCTACGCCCAGCAGACCAACCCCGGCCAGGACCTGGAGGCCGTGGCCGCGCTGCGCCGGCTCGCCGGTGAGCGGCTGGCGGGCGCCGACTGGCACGTCGTCCTCTACACCTACATGGGCGTGTACCCGCGTACGCCGGTGGGCTCCTTCCGGATCCTGGAGGACAGCGCGCGCCTCGCGGTGCGCAGCGGCGCCGAGCGGCTGATCGTCAAGACCCCGGCCGAGGCGTACCGGATCCCGACCGTCGCGGAGAACGTCGACGCGCTGGAGTTCGCCGCGGCCGTCGCCGCCGACGAGGCCGCCCACGGCGAGCCCTGGGCCGTCACCGACACGGGTGTGTACGAGGAGGCCCGGATGCTGGTGGACAGCACCCTGGAACTCGCCCCCACGGTGGGCGCCGCGCTGGTGCGGGCCTTCGCCCGAGGCCACCTCGACGTGCCGTTCTGCCTGCACAGGGACAACGCCAACAAGTCCCGGGCGTACGTCGACCCCCGAGGGGTGCTGCGGTGGGCGAAGTCCGGCGCCATGCCCCTGACGGCGGAGCCGTCGACCGCGGCGAGGCCGCTCTCCGCTCAGAGCCTGATCGACATGCTCGCCTACAACGAGCGGCGGTTCGACCGCGAGCAGCTGACCCGCGTACCGAAGTGGAGCCTGTCATGAGCACGGCAATAGCTGAGCCGGGCACGACCACGACGTCGACCCCGACGCTCGACGCCGTCCGTGCCCGCGGCGCCCTGCGCGCCGTGGTCAGCCGGGGCATCCTCGGGCTGTCGCAGGAGGACGGCGGGCGCTGGAGCGGTCTGGACACCGACGTGGCCCGTGCCGTGGCCGCCGCGGCACTGGGCGACGCCGAGGCCGTCCGGTGGCTGCCCACCGACCCGGCCGAGCGGCTGGACCCGCTCTTGGCGGGCGACGCCGAACTGACGGTCTGCAACCTGACGTGGACGTTCGGGCGTGAGGCGCGGTGGCCGGTCCTGTTCGCCGGGGTCACCTGTTACGACGGCGAAGGGTTCATGGTCCGCGCGGACAGCGGCATTGAGGACCCGGCGCAGCTCGCCGGGGCCCGGCTGGCCGTGCAGGCCGGCACCACGAGCGCCGCCAATCTCGCCGCCTGGTACGGCGCGCGGGGTCTGACCGTCGAACCGGTGACCTACCCGACGCCGGCCGCGACCCTGGCGGGCTACGCCTCCGGTGAGTGCGTCGCGTACGTCCTGGACCGGACCGCGCTGGCCGGCGAGCGGGCCACGCTCCCCGTCCCCGCGGACCACCGCGTCCTGGACACGTCGATCTCCCGCGAACCGATGGCCGCCGCCGTCCGTGACGACGACCCCCGGTGGTTCCGCCTGTGCCGATGGGTGCTGCAGCTGCTGATCGCCGCCGAGCACCACGTCGACGAGGCGGGTCCGGGCCGCCGGGCCGAGGCCCTCGCCGAGGTGGCCCGGACCGCCGGCGCCCACGGTGACGCGGTGGGCCTGGACGAGGGCTGGGCCGCGCGGGTCCTGGACGCCGTCGGCACCTACGCCGACGTCTACGAACGCAATCTGGGCGGTGCCTCCGGACTGGGCGTGCCGCGCGGACTCAACGAGCTGTGGACCCGAGGCGGTCTGCACTTCGCCGTTCCCCTGCACTGACGAGAGTCGTCCGGCGCCGTCGGCCGTGTCATGACCGCCTGCGCACCCTGTGAGGAAGGAACCTCCATGAGTACTGACACCCGTCCCGCCGGCACCGAGCTGAAAGGAACGATGGAACTGACGGCGGCCATGGTGCTCTCGGGCACCCTGGGCATCTTCGTCGTCGAGTCCGGTGCCTCACCGTTCAACGTCGTCTTCTTCCGGTGCGTCTTCGGCACCATCGCCCTGGGCCTGTACTGCCTGGCGCGCGGGTTCTTCAAGAATCACGGCTTCACCCCGAAGAAGGTCGGCCTGGCGGCCCTCGGCGGCGTCTTCATCGTCTTCAACTGGGCGTTCCTCTTCGAGTCCTACGAGACCACGTCCATCTCCGTCGCCACCGTCGTCTACCACACGCAGCCGTTCTACGTGGTGCTGCTGGGCGCGCTGCTCTTCCGGGACAAGCTGACCGCCGCCAAGTTCGGCTGGCTGGGCGTCGCCTTCGTCGGCCTGATCCTGGTCGCCGGGGTCTCCCTCTCCGACTTCCAGGACAGCGGCCAGAGCGACTACCTGGTCGGCCTCGGCCAGGCGCTGCTCGCCGCTCTCTTCTACGCCTTCGCCACCGTCATCACCAAGCGGGTGACCGGGGTCAAGCCGCACCTGGTCGCACTGATCCAGGTCGTCCTGGGCATCCCGCTGCTGCTGCCCTTCGCCACCTTCGGCGACATGAGCGGGCTCGGCACGGACTGGGGCTGGCTGGTCGGGCTCGGCCTCATCCACACCTGCCTGATGTACGTCCTGATGTACTCCTCGTACCAGAAGCTGCCCACTCCGAAGATCGCCGTCCTGGCCTTCATCTACCCGGCCGTCGCCATGCTCTGCGACTGGGCCGTGTACGGGCACAGCATCTCGCTGCTCCAGGCGCTGGGCATTCCGCTGATCGTCGCCGCGAGCCTCGGCGTCAACCTCGGCTGGCGGCTCGGGCCGCGCCGCGCCGCGCCGCCGGCCGGCACTCCCGCCGCGGAGACGAAGGCCGCCGCCACGGACGCCGCCCCGGCCCCCGTCGCCGTGGCCACCGCCGCCTCCGCCACCGCCCCCTCCGCCACCACCCGCACCCGCGAGAAGATCACGACGGGAGAGTCCCGATGACCCTTGTTACGGACACCGAGGGGCGTTCCGCACCCCGTGTCGCCATCGTCGGCGCCACCGGCGCGGTCGGCGGCACCCTGATCGAGCTCATCGAGGAGCGGGGTCTGCGCTACAGCGCGCTTCACCTCGTCGCGTCCTCCCGCTCGGCGGGCCGGAAACTCACGGTCGAGGGGGTGGAGTACGAGGTCCAGGCGATCGAGACGTTCGACTTCTCCCAGACCGACGTGGCCTTCTTCTCCGCCGGCACGTCGGTCAGCGAGAAGTGGGTGCCCGTCGCCACGGCCGCGGGCGCCCTGGTGATCGACAACACCATCGCCTACCGCATGGACCCGGACACCCCGCTCGTCGTGCCCCAGGTCAACCCGCACGAGCTGGACCGGCGGCCGAAGAGCGGCGTGATCGCCAACCCGAACTGCTCCACGATCCCCCTGGTCCGCCTGTTGCGCGGGGTCGAGGACCGGTGGGGCATCCGGCACGCGGTGGTCAGCACCTACCAGGCCGCCTCCGGCCTCGGCCACACCGGCGTGACGGAGCTCCAGGAGTCCACCCAGGCGTCCCTGGACGGCCCGGAGTCCGAGTTCGAGCCGGAGCACTTCAAGCCGGGGCTGGCCTTCAACGTCATACCGAAGATCGACCGGTTCCTGGACTCCGGGTTCACCCTGGAGGAGCAGAAGATGCTCCAGGAGTCGCGCAAGATCCTCGGCATGCCGCACCTGGACGTCACCACCACCTGCGTCCGCGTCCCGGTGGTGAACTGCCACTCCGAGGCCGTCTACATCGAGTGCCACGAACCGCTGGACCGGGCCGAACTCGTCGAGGTCCTGGGCGCGCTCCCGGAGGTCACCGTCCACGACGGGGCGGACATCAGGGCGTTCCCGACGCCCGCGACCGTCGGCAGCTCGGACCAGGTCCACGTGGGCAGGGTCCGGATCACCCAGAGCAATCCCCGCGCCTTCTGGCTGTGGCTGGTCGCCGACAACCTGCGGATCGGCGCTGCCCTGAACGCCTTCCAGATCGCCGAGGAGCTGCTGGATCGGGGCACGCTGTGACCACTCCGGCCGTGCTGAAGTTCGGCGGCTCCAGTTTTCGTACGCTCGCGTCGTACGGAGTGCTCGCCGAGGCTCTCGGGCGCCGCATCGACGAGGACGGAACCAAACTCGTCGTCGTGGTGAGCGGACAGCCGGGTGAGACCGAGCAGTTCCGGGACCGGCTGAACCAGATCAATCCGCATCCCGAGGACGAGACCGTCGCCGGCCTGCTGACCCTGGCCGACACCGTGGGCGCGCAGTTGCTCGCCACCGCGCTGCACCGGCAGGACCGCAGTGCCACCGTGCTCGCCGGGCACCAGGTGGGACTCGTGACCAACTCGTCGTTCATGTGGGCGAGGCTCGAGCACTCCGATCCCGGGCCGCTGGAGGAGGCCCTGCGGGAGAACGACGTGGTGATCGTGCCCGGTGGGCAGGCCGCCGACGCCCAGGGCCGCCCGACCTGGCTCGGCAAGAACAGCTCCGACCTGTCCGCGGTGGCCATCGCCGCCGCGCTGGGCACGTCGCGGTGCGAGATCCACTCCGACGTGGACGGCATCTACAGCACCGACCCGCATCTCGTCAGCGGCACCCGGCTGCTGCGGGAGGTCTCGTACAACATCGCGGCCCTGATGTCGCTGTACGGGGCGAAGGTGCTGCACCGGCGGTCCGTGCGGCTGGCCCAGAAGCACGGAATCGACATCGTGTGCCGGCTCAACCGGGCTCCCTACGGGGCGGGCTCGGTGATCGGCACGCGGGGCGCCACGGCCTCCGCGGTCGTGCTCAACCAGCGCTCCACGGTGCTGCGTTACGCGACGGAGGCGGCCGCGGACCATGCCTACGCCACCTTCCACGGAGCCAACATCGACACCGTCCGCCTGACCGACGGCCCGCTGGTGGCCGTCATCGGCGGCTTCGTCGACCTCGAGGAGTTCCAGCGCCGCCAGGGCCTGACGCTCGGCGTCCACGCCGGCATTCCGGTCACGGCACTGCGGGGCAGCAAGGTCGCGACCCACCTCGCCGAGAACGAGGAGGAGGCGCTGTACCTGGCGCAGCGCCTGCACGACGAACTGCAGAACCCCGACGCCCTGTTCCCCGAACCTGAGTTGATGGGAGTGTGATCCCGAATGACCACCGTTGCCGATCACCTGATCGCCGCCGACCGCGGCACCGACGGAGCCGGATCCGACGCGGCCCCGGCCGCGAAGACCTTCTCCAGGATCACCCTGTCCGACGCGGCGCGCGACGCCCTGGGAGCCCGGCTGGCCGAGGTGGGTGACCCGAACGCCGACATCGACCATGCGATGACCCGCTACCTGCAGATCTTCGCCGGGCTGCCGACCGCGGTCCTCCAGGAGATCCTGGACTTCGGCCGCCACATCGACACCCCCGGTGTCACGCTGATCGACAACCTCCCGGTCGACGAGCGTCTGCCCGACACCCCTTCCGACGGCGGGCCGAGCCGTGAGAAGCAGACCTATGTGGCCGAGGGAGTGCTGCTGGGCCTGAGCGGGCTGCTGGGAGAGCCGCTGGGCGTCCTGACGGAGAAGGCGGGGCAGCTCGTCCACGACGTCATCCCGGTCCCGGGCGGCGCCATGACGCAGACCAATCAGGGTTCGGAAGTCTTCCTCAACTTCCACAGCGACATCATGCACGACGTGATCGGCCGCTACGACGTCGCCAACCCCGATTTCCTGGTGCTCAGTTGCCTGCGCGCCGACCACGAGGGCATCGCGGGGACCCACTACGCGGACGCCCGTGACATCTCGGCGGCCCTCGCCCCCGAGGTGCTGGAGACGCTCCGTTCGCCGCTGTTCCGGCTGAACGCGCCGGGGAGCTACGTCCGTGACGTCGCCGACGGCGCGGAGGTG
This sequence comes from Streptomyces sp. NPDC056600, assembly GCF_042792855.1. NCBI lineage: Bacteria > Bacillati > Actinomycetota > Actinomycetes > Kitasatosporales > Streptomycetaceae > Streptomyces > Streptomyces sp. NPDC056600. The sequence continues at coordinate 56,025 of NZ_JBHTVQ010000035.1, read as the reverse complement.
CTCTCCGACCCGGTGCCGCTGATCAGCGGCAACGACGAGTACCCCGAGATCGCCATCTCGGCCAACGGCGTCCAGCCGCTCACCACCGGGGCGCGGGCCGCCCTCGACGTGCTCCAGAAGGCCTGCCGTGACGTCGCCCACGCCGTCAACCTGCGGCCGGGACAGGCCCTGCTGATCAACAACCGCAAGGGCGTGCACGCGCGCACCTCCTTCACCGCCCGCTACGACGGCCAGGACCGCTGGCTCCAGCGCACGTACGTCCGGCGCAGCCTGTGGAACATCCGCTACCGGGTGACGCCGGAGAACCGCCGCGTCCACCACTGACCGGCCGCGCCGGCCGGCGACACGCGTCCTGCTCCACGACACGTGGCGCCACCTTCACGACACGTGGCTCCGCCTTCGGGTCCAAGCCCGTTCCGAGGCCCTCCTGCGGGAGGGCCTTCGTCGTTCCCGCGGTGTCCGTTCATCTCCGCTTCGACTGAGCGTCGACCGCAGGGCGTCTCCGGGACGTTCCGTGCTCCCGGCCGCCCGCGTGCGCCCCCTGTGCTTCGCCGGAAGCGTCCGGTCGCGCCCGGTTCGTCCTGTTTGACGTGGGCATGCTTGTGAAATCAGGGTAAAAACGCACTGCGGTGTTTCCCGGGTGCAGTACGGTGCCTTTCTGTGCGGTCGTCATGGGGATGGGTCCGCACGCACACCGCGGCTCTTGACCAGGGGTCGCGCGGCCTGGGGGGGCGTGTGGATGGCACAGGACGCTCGGACGTCTGCGGACATACGGGACACGGGCGAGACCCGTACGCGTCGGCAGCGGGAGGACCGGCATCGTGAAGAAACGTTCCGGCCCCGCGGTATCGGCCTGCGGGACAAGCCCGGTTGGTATGTGACCACGCTGCTCTGCGTGGATTCCCTGGTTCCGACCGTGACGCTGGCGCCCGTGCTGGAGCAGTCCGGGCAGCCCGCCTCCGGTCTGGTGACCCTCACCTCGACCCTGACCTGGCTCGGTGTGCGCGGCGCGAGACGCCGGTACACCCGTGACGAGGTGGGCGAGTCCCGCGGCGCCGTCCCGGTGCTGCACGACTGGCTCATGACGCTCGGGGTCCTCGCGGTGATCGGGGTCGGCGTCCGGACGGTCGTCGACCCCTTCGTCGTCCTCGCGGCCCTGACACCGGCCCTGCTGCTCGCGGTGTTCGCCCGGCGGGTGGTCTTCGCGCACCTGGCCCGGGAGCGCCGCGCGGCACAGGCGGTGCTGCGGGTCCTGGTCGTCGGTGAGGCCCAGGCCCTCCCGGTGGTGATGGGCCGGCTCGACTCCCGCACGGACCACCCCTACGCGGTGGTGGGCAGCGTCGCCGTCGGCGGTGAGGCGCCGGGCGCCGAGCGGCTGGACGCGCCCGCCGACCCGGACTCCGGCGCGCGCGCCGGGCGCGTGCTGGTGGACACGGTGCGCCGTCACCGCGCGGACGTGGTGCTGCTGGCGCCGGGGGCCCGGCTCTCCGGGCCGGCGCTGCGGCACCTGGTCTGGGCGCTGCAGGACGCCGAGGTCGAGGTGGCGCTGGCGCCCGGTCTGGTGGAGGTCTCCGACAAGCGGCTGGAGGTCGGCTCGGTGGCCGGCCTGACCGTGCTCAAGGTGGCTCCCCCGCAGGGGCCCGGAGGTGTCCAGCAGAGCCTGAAGGAGGCCCTGGACCGCTGCGGGGCCGCGCTCGGGCTGCTGGTGCTCGCCCCGTTCCTGGCCCTGGTCGCGCTGGCGGTGAAGCTGGACTCGCGGGGTCCCGCGTTCTACCGGCAGCAGCGGATCGGCCGTGACCAGGACGTCTTCGTGATGTGGAAGTTCCGCACCATGGTCGTCGACGCGGACGCCCTCAAGCGCGAGCTGGCGGAGCGCAACGAGAACGACGGCCTGATGTTCAAGATGCGCCGCGATCCGCGGGTGACCCGGGTCGGGCGGCTGCTGCGCCGCACCTCGCTGGACGAGCTGCCGCAGCTGTTCAACGTCCTCATCGGTGACATGTCCCTGGTCGGCCCGCGTCCTCCGCTGCCCGAGGAGGTCGCCGGGTACGACGCGACCGCGCTGCGCCGGCTGCGGGTCAAGCCCGGCATGACGGGGCTGTGGCAGGTCAGCGGCCGGTCGGACCTGTCCTGGGAAGAAACGGTTCAGCTGGACCTGCACTACGTGGACAACTGGTCGTTCGTCAGCGACCTCGACGTGCTCAGCCGTACGCTCCGCGCCGTCGCCGACGGCCGCGGAGCGTACTGAGGGGCCGCGGGGTGCGAGGGCTACGAGGGATGTGGCCCCGCTCAGGCGCGGGAGGAACCCGCGCCCTCGGACAGCCACCACCGGTAGGTGCCGGCGATGCCGTCGCGCAGCGCGATCGACGGCTTCCAGCCCAGGGCGGTCAGCCGCGACACGTCCAGCAGCTTGCGGGGCGTGCCGTCCGGCTTCGAGGTGTCCCAGCGGATCTCGCCGGCGAAGCCGGTGACCTCGGCGACCGTCTCCGCGAGCGCGCGGATGGTCAGGTCCTCGCCGCAGCCGACGTTGACCGGCTCGTCGCCGTCGTAGGTCTCCAGCAGCCGGACGCAGGCCGAGGCCAGGTCGTCGACGTGCAGGAACTCGCGGCGCGGGGAGCCGGAGCCCCACAGGGTGACGTGGTCCGCGCCCGAAGCGCGGGCCTCGTGGAAGCGGCGGATCAGCGCGGGCAGGACGTGCGAGGTCTCCAGGTCGAAGTTGTCGCCGGGGCCGTAGAGGTTGGTGGGCATCGCGCTGATCCACGAGGCGCCGAACTGGCGGCGGTAGGACTGGACCTGGCAGATGCCGGCGATCTTCGCGAGGGCGTACGGCTCGTTGGTGGGCTCCAGCGGACCGGTCAGCAGCGCGTCCTCGCGGATGGGCTGCGGCGCGAACTTCGGATAGATGCACGAGGAGCCCAGGAAGAGCAGGCGGCCCACCCCGGCGGCGTGCGCGCCGGAGATCACGCTCAGCTGGATCCGCAGGTTGTCCTCGAGGAACTCGACCGGACGCGTGCTGTTCGCCATGATCCCGCCCACCTTGGCGGCGGCCAGCACGACCGCGTCCGGGCGGATCTCGGCGAGGTACGCGGCGGTGGCCGCGGCGTCCCGCAGGTCCAGGTCGGCGCGGCCTCGGGTGAGGACCTGGTGGCCGTCGGCGGTGAGCCGGCGGACGACCGCGGAACCGACCAGCCCGCGGTGGCCCGCCACGAATATCCGGGACTGCGGCGCAAGAAGTGTCATGGACCGGATCATGCCAGCAGTCCGCGGGTGATCCCGCGCAATTCAGAAGATTTCCGTACGGATGGTTCGCGTACGGGGCGTGTGACCGAGTACGGGGCGGGGCCGGTCCTCCGGCCCGTCGGGGAGGAAAACCACTCATGAGCAAGACCGCGCTGATCACCGGTGTCACCGGCCAGGACGGGTCGTACCTGGCGGAACTGCTGCTGGGGAAGGGCTACACGGTGCACGGCCTGGTGCGCCGGTCGTCCAGCTTCAACACCGAGCGGATCGACCACATCTACCAGGGCCCCCAGGAACCCGGCCGGCGCTTCGTGCTGCACCACGCCGACCTCACCGACGGCGTCGCCCTGGTCAACCTGCTGCGCGAGATACAGCCCCAGGAGGTCTACAACCTGGGCGCCCAGTCGCATGTGCGGGTCTCCTTCGACGCCCCGCTGTACACCGGCGACGCCACCGGGCTCGGCTCGCTGCGGCTGCTGGAGGCGGTCCGCGCGGCGGGCATCGAGACCCGCTTCTACCAGGCGTCCTCCTCGGAGATGTTCGGCGCGACGCCGCCTCCGCAGAACGAGGCGACGCCGTTCCACCCGCGCAGCCCGTACGGCGCCGCCAAGGTCTACGCGTACTGGTCCACCGTCAACTACCGTGAGGCGTACGGCATGTACGCGGTCAACGGGATCCTCTTCAACCACGAGTCCCCGCGCCGCGGCGAGACCTTCGTGACCCGGAAGATCACCCGCGCGGTGGCCCGCATCAAGGCGGGGCTGCAGCAGGAGCTCTACCTGGGGAACCTCGACGCCGTCCGCGACTGGGGCTACGCGCCCGAGTACGTGGACGCCATGTGGCGGATGCTCCAGCAGGACGAGCCGACCGACTACGTGGTGGCCACCGGGGTCGCGGCCACGGTGCGCGAGTTCCTGGAGACGGCGTTCGGTCACGCGGGGCTGGACTGGCGCGAGCACGTCCGGTACGACGCCAAGTACGAGCGTCCGAGCGAGGTGGACGCGCTGATCGGCGACGCCTCCAAGGCCGAGGAGATCCTCGGCTGGAAGCCCGAGGTCAGGGTGGAGGAACTCGCGCGGATCATGGTCGACGCCGACGTCCGCCAGGTGAACGCCGAACTGGCGGGCACCGCGGTACGCGTCGACCGCTGAGCCGGCCGCCGGTCGCGGGACGTGACCGGCACGGCACACAGGCTCCGGCCGAATCCCGGGGGGACGGGGATCGGCCGGGCGCAGGGAGGAACACGTGTCCGGCGGCCCGCCGGGCACGTCAGGGGCGGCCCCAGGGCCGTTTGTTTGGGGGTTCCATGAGAAGAACGAGAGGGCTGAGCGCGGCCCTCGCGACGGTGCTGGCGGCGGGCCTTGCGGTCGCCGTGGCACCGCAGGCCGGCGCGATCAGCGAGTCGGTCGCCTTCACCGCGGACGATCTGCCCACCTGGCAGACCAATGGCATCGTCTGGGCGCTGGCCCAGGCGGACGGCGTGGTCTTCGCCGGTGGCACCTTCTCCGCGGTGCGTCCCCCCGAGGGGGGAACCGGCAGCGAGCAGCAGGCGGCGAACTTCGTGGCGCTGGACGCCGCGACGGGCGCGCCGACCGACTGCGACCTGTCCTTCACGGTGTCCTCCGGCACCGCCACCGTCCGCGCGATGGCCGTCTCCCCCGATCAGGAGACGCTGTACGTGGGCGGCTACTTCGGCGCGGTCAACGGCACCGCCGTCTCCAGCGTCGCCGCGATCGACATCGACACCTGCACGCCGCGGACCGGCTTCAACGCCGCATTCCCGGCGACCGTGCGGGCGCTGGCCGTCACCGACGACACGGTGTACGCGGGCGGCGACTTCACCAGCGTCAACGGCCAGCCGCGCGAGCGCTTCGCCGCCGTCGCCGCGGGCAACGGCTCGCTGCGCCCGTTCATCGCCGACGTGGACGAGCCGGGCCGGGCCATCGAGGTCACCCCCGACGGGCAGCACGCCCTGATCGGCGGCGACTTCTTCACCGTCAACGGGCAGAACTCGCACGCCCTGGCCGTGGTGGACGCCGCCAGCGGCGACGTCGAGAAGGCGTACCCGACCGGGTTCATCCCGAACACCTCGGTGGTCAAGGACATCGACACCGACGGGACCGGCTTCTACACCGGCAACGAGGGCACCGGCGGCGGGGTCTTCGACGGCCGCATCGCGCTGGACTACGGCACCTTCGACCAGCGCTGGCGCGACACCTGCCTGGGCGCCACCCAGGCCGTGGAGTCCTACGAGGACGTGCTCTACAGCGCCTCGCACGCCCACGACTGCTCCAGCGTCGGCGAGTACCCGGACGGGCGGCGCCAGCACTTCCTGGCCCAGCCGACCACCTCCACGGCCAAGCTGGGCTGGTTCCCGGACACCAACGACGGCCTCGGCGAGGGCATCGGCCCGCGCGCCCTCACCATCTCGTCGAAGAACGGCGTCGACTACCTGTGGTCCGGCGGCGAGTTCACCACCGTCAACGGCGCCGCGGCGCAGGGTCTCACCCGGTTCGCCTCCACCGGTGACGTGGGCGCGCCCACCGTCCCGGTGATCGGCGCGGACGCGGTGGAGCCCGGCAAGGTCAAGGTCCGCTGGCGCACCAGCATGGACGACGACGACAGCCGGCTGATCTACAAGATCTACCGCAACGGCTCGAGCACCCCGGTCGGGACGGTCGAGGCGGACTCCGTCTTCTGGGAGCGTCCGCAGGCCTCCTTCACCGACACCGGCGTGACCCCGGGCTCGACGTACAGCTACCGGGTGACGGCCTCGGACCCGGCGGGCAACACCAGCGCCCTGTCGGCGACCGCGAGCGTCACCGTGCCGAAGACGCCCGAGCCGTACGGCTCGGCGGTGCTGGCGGACGGCCCGAACCTGTACTGGCGCCACGACGAGAAGACCTCGCCGTACGTCGGCGACTCCTCGGCCGGCGACCAGAGCGGCGTGATGAGCGGCGGCCCGGCCCTCGGCGAGGCGGGCGCGCTCACGGGCGGCGGCACCTCGTTCGGCTTCGACGGCTCCGACGACCGCCTCTACAGCGACCGTCGCACCACCGTCGGACCGGCCTACTCGGTGGAGACCTGGTTCCGCACCACCACCACGAGCGGCGGCAAGCTGGTGGGCTTCGGCAACAACACCACCAGGAACAGCGGCAGCTACGACAAGCACATCTACATGGCCAACGACGGGCGCCTGTTCTTCGGCGCCTACAACGGGGCCACGCGGACGGTGAACTCCCTCACCCGCTACAACGACGGCAAGTGGCACCACGTCGTCGGCACGCAGGGCTCCGGCGGCATGACGCTGTACGTCGACGGCGCCCGGGTGGCGGGCAACACCGCGTACACCACGCACCAGAGCTACAGCGGCTACTGGCGCGTGGGCGGCGACAACCTGAGCGGCTGGCCGTCGCGTCCGAGCAGCGACAACTTCGCCGGTCAGATCGACGAGGTCGCGGTCTACCCGGCCGTCCTCGGCGCCGACCGGGTGGCCGCGCACCACCAGCAGGCCACCAAGCAGGGCGACACCGTCACCTCCGTGCAGGCGTCCGAGGACACCTACGTGAACGAGGGGTCCAAGAGCACCGCGTACGGCTCCGCCACCTCGCTGGCGGTCCGCGGCAGCTCCGGGTACGAGGCGTACCTGCGCTTCGCGCTGCCCGCGGCCCCGGCCGGCACCACGCTGACCGGCGCGGCGCTGGAGGTCCGCACGGACTCCTCCGCCACCGCCGGTTCGGCCGACGCCGTCACGCTGCGGCCGGTCACCGGCGCCTGGACCGAGGCGGGCACCACGTGGAACACCAAGCCCGCGCTGGGCCCGTCCACGCTGGGCACGCTCAACCCGCCGTCCGCCTCCAACTCCGGCGCCACCGCGGAGCTGGACGTCGCCGCGGTGCGCGCGGCGCTGGGCGGCGACTACGGCATGGCGCTGACGTCCGCCGGGACGGACGCGCTGTGGCTGTGGTCCAGCGAGGCCCCGTCCGCGGCGGGCACGCCGCGGCTGATCCTCACCTTCTCGCCCCAGTAGGGCGGACCCCCGGCCCGGTGGCCCCCCCGTCGGTCGCACGACCGCGGGGGGTCGCCGGGCCGGGGCACGGACCTGGCGCAGCCGCACCACCGAGCACGTCCCGCACGCGTGCGTGCGGAGCAGAGAGCAGGAGTTCCATGCGCAACCACCCGCTGGCGGCGGCCGCCGCCCTGATCGCCCTGGGCCTGCTGCCCGCGCTCTCCGGCTGCTCGTCCTCCTCCGACGACCGGGCCGAGGGCGGCGACCGGACGGCGGCGGGGCACTCCGCGCCCTCCGGGGACCGGACACCGGAGGAGGGGGCGTCCTCGTCCCCGGGGCCGGTGCTCCCGGACTCGAAGATCGAGGCGCCGAAGGGCTCCGGGGAGTTCACGAAGAAGGAGAAGGAGTACCTCAGCGGCCGGGTACCCGAGCAGATGGAGCCGGCCGCCGTCCTGGACCTCGGCAAGGAGGCCTGCCAGCGGATCGACCGCACCGCCCGGCACGACAAGGACGCGGTGATCGGCGCGCTGGTGGCCGGGGAGATCCCGGACGCCGAGCCGGCCGTCACCCACCTGTGCCCGGAGCACGAGCCGCTGATCGAGGCCGCGAAGGGCGGCTACCCGGACGGGCAGCACAAGAAGCCCGCGGCGGGGAAGTACCGGACCGTCTCCGCGGGACCGTCCTGCACCTGGACGGTCACCGGATCCGGCGGGAAGGTGCTGGCCTCCGGACCGGGCACCGGGGGCGGCAAGGACGGCACGTACACCATGACCGTGCCGTCCGGGGCCGCCCGGCTGCTCTCGTCCGGGTGCTACGCCTGGGTGCGGGCCTGACCGGTTCCGACCGCCCCGCCGTACACCTCCAGCAGCCTCCCGACCACCGCGTCGATCGAGAAGGCCTCGCCGGCCAGCCTGTGGGCCGCCGCCGAGGCCTTCTCGGCGTTCTCGGGCTCCAGCAGCTCCAGCACCGCCCCGGCCAGCGCGTCCGGACCCTCGACCACCCGGCCGGCGCCGGCCTCGCCGATCGCCGGCGCCAGGCCGTTGGAACGCGTCACCACGGCGGGCGTGCCGACCGAGAGGGACTCCAGGACCGACATCGGGAACGGCTCGTCCACCGAGGGCAGCACATAGACGTGGGCCCGGCGCAGCTCCTCCAGCACCCGGGCGGAGGGCAGCGCGCCGACGCAGAACACCCGGTCGGCCAGCCGCAGTTCCTCGATCCGCCGCCGCACGGCCGCGAGCTCGCCCTCGTCGGGACCGGCGACCACGAACTCGGCGTCCGGGTGGCGGCGCAGGACGGCGGGGGCGGCGTCGACGAAGTCCACGGGGCGCTTGCGGGCCTGCAGGCGGGCGGCGTACAGGATCCGCGGCGGCCCGGCGGGCTGCGGGCGCGGCTCCTGGGCGGGCACGCCGTTCACCAGGTGCACGGCGCAGGTCAGCGGGGCGCCGAGCACCGCGTCCAGGTCGCGCCGCTCGTGTCCGGTGAGGTGGAGCACGGCGGCCGCGCCGCGCAGCACCCGGCGGACGGCCAGGGCGTCCAGGACCTTGGCGAGCGCCTTGCCGCTGGGGTCGACCATGCCGTGCGTCTGCAGCACGAGCGGGACGCCGGCGCGCAGCGCGGCCAGCGCCACCGGGAGGGTGACCAGGTCGCGGGCGAGGTGGACGTGGACCACGTCCGCCTCGCGCACCAGGCGTCCGGCGCGGGCCAGCAGGGCGGGCGAGGTGATGCCGCTGAAGCCGAGCGGCAGCAGACGGCGGGCCGGGTACAGGCGGGCGGGCACGCCCTCCACCTCGCGCGGCGGGCCGTCGTCGAACCCCTCGGCCAGGGCGAGGAGTTCGGGACGGTGGCCGCGGGCCGCCAGGCCGTGGGCGAGGTTGAGCGCGACCCTGACGGGCCCGCCGAAGGCGCCGGTGGGCGAGTGCAGGGTGACCGCGTGCAGGACCCGCAGCGGCCCCTCGGGGGCGCTCACGCGGGCTCCTTCACGGGGCGGCGGGCGCCGTCGGCGGTGTGCAGGGTCAGCTCGGGCAGGTCCTGGTGGAGCACCGCGCCCGCGCCGACCACGGCGTGCCGGCCGACCGTGGCGCCGGCGAGCACGGTGGCCCGGGCGGCTATCCAGGCGCCGTCCGCGACGGTGATCGGGGCGTTGCGGTAGCGGAAGTCGGCGGCCCGGTGGTCGTGCGAGCCGGTGCAGAGCAGGGCCTCCTGGGAGACGCACACGTGGCGGCCGAGGGTGACCGGCTCCAGGTTGAGCAGCCAGGCGCCCTCGCCTATCCAGGTGTGGTCGCCGACGGTCAGCTTCCACGGCCACAGCACCCGCACCCGGTGGCGGATCAGCACCTGCTCGCCCACGGTCGCGCCGAAGGCGCGCAGCAGCGCGACCCGCAGCCGCGGCGGGCACCACCAGGCCATGAAGACCAGGTTCATCACCGCGAACCACAGGGCCTGGACCAGCTTGCCCCGCCCCTTGTCGTATCCGGCCAGGGTGAACGACGAGAGATCACGCATGCCGGCCCCCTTCCCCCCGCACGTCACCGGGGGGCGCCGCCCCGCCGGTCGTCCGCGCTCCCCAGCGCGGTGATCACAGGCTAGTGGGTCGCCGGAGGTCCCGGCAGGGCCTGTGGACAACCCTCGTCGCATCGTCCACGGGGCGGACGCGTGTTTGATGATCGCTCGTAGACTGCCAAGGACCCGGCCGGGGGGCCGGAGGGGTGTGGGGGAATGCGATGACCACCGAGCGAACGGCCGGCGGACCGCCGGGGGCCCCGGCGGGCGGGCCGGGGGGCGTGGGAGGCCCGCGGGGCGCCTCAGGCCCGCGCGGCGCGGGCGGCCCGAAGGAGGGCGCCGCGGGGCGCGGGAGCGCCGGTCAGGGGTCCGCCGTGCGGCGTCCGGGCATCCGGTTCCGTCCCTTCGCGCCGAGCACGCTGCTGACCACGGCGATGTCGGTGCCCCTGGTGCTGGGCCTGCCGCTGCTGCTGCCGCTGGTGGTGATGAACCAGCCGGGGGGCGGGGCGCGGGACACCGCGTACTGGCTGCAGGCCGGTCTCACCGCGTACTGCGGGGCGCGGCTGTCCGCCATGATCCTGGCCCGCCGCCGCAAGCTGCTGCAGGCCACCTTCTGGATGTTCTGCTACATGGCGATGGGCGTGGCCCCGCTGGCCCAGGCTGTGCTGGGCCGGGTGCCGACGCCCGTGGTGGGCCCGCGCGAGGACCTGGTGCTGGCGATCGCGCTGGTGCTCTTCGGCTGCTGCGCCTTCGACCTGGGGGCGCTGCTGGCGCGGTTCCGGCCGCCCTGGCGGCGCAGGGAGGCGGAGGAGGAACGGGACTTCGGCCGGGCGGAGACCGGCGAGGCGGGCGGACCGGGCGAGGCGGGCCGGACGTCCGACGCGGGCGGGGCGGGCGGGTCGGCGGGGGACCGGCGGCAGGGCCGCGAGGGCGGCGACCGGCCGCGCCTGGTGCACCGGCGCCGCGTCCATCTGCTCACCCTGGCGGCCTTCGCCGCGGCGGCGCTGCTGGTGATGCGGCTGGGCGGTCCGGCGGTCTTCTTCTCCAGCCGGCAGGAGATCACCGCCGGCCTGGAGGACGCGGGTCTGTCCGGCAACGGCTCCGAGGCGGGCCAGGCCTTCGTACGAGGCTTCGGCACGGTGCTGCCGCTGATCGCCCTGCTGGTCTACGTCCGGCGCCTGGCGACCTCCCGGCACGCGCGGCGCAGCTGGTCGACGGTGGCCGTCTTCGGGGCCCTGTTCTGCCTGAACGTCGTCGTCAACAACCCCATATCCAACCCGCGTTACTGGTTCCTCACGGTGATGTTCGCGCTGCTGTTCACGGCCTTCCCGGTGAGCGCGGCGCTGTACCGGATGTCGCTGACGCTGGGCGTGGTGGTGGCGCTGCTGCTGTTCCCCTTCGCGGACGCCTTCCGCTACGACGACAACAACACCCGGCCCATCGAGACCACGTCGTTCCTGGAGCCGCTGGCGCTGAAGGACTACGACCAGATCGGGATGTTCGCCAACACGATCACCTACGTGGAGTCCACCGGCCACACCTACGGCAACCAGCTGGCGGGCTGCGTGCTGTTCGCGGTGCCGCGGTCGGTGTGGGAGGGCAAGCCGGTGGACACCGGCGTGATGGTGGGCCAGTGGATGGGCACCCGGAACACCAATCTCTCCTCCCCCGTGTGGGCGGAGCTGTACATCGACTTCGGCGCGGTGGGGATGACGGCGGGGATGGGCCTCCTCGGGTACGCGGCCGCCCGGTTCGACCGGAGGGTGGCGAGGGCGTCGGCCGGCCGGCGGAGCCATCCGGGGCGGCTGCTGCTGATCACCGCCCCGCTGATCGCCGGCTACTCGTTCATCCTGCTGCGCGGTCCGCTGCTCCAGGCGACCGGAAGGGTCGCGATCGCCGCGATGTGCCTGTTGTTCATCACCACCCGCCGCGCGGACCGGGCGGTGCCGGGAAGCTAGGGCCTGCCCGGCGGACAGACCCTAGCGGAGCTCCGCGGGCGGGGTGCGGCGGTCGTCGACCGGTTCCACCCGGACCAGCTCGCCCCAGACGACGTAGCGGTGCTCGGAGGTGTACATCGGGGTGCAGGTGGTCAGGGTGATGTACTTCCCGGGCTTCTTCCGCCCGGACTTCTCCGGCACCTTCTCCAGCACGCCGACGTCGTACTTCGAGGTGCTCGGCAGGATCTCGAAGACCTTGTAGACGTACCACTTGTCCTTGGACTCGAAGACGACCGGGTCGCCCTCGTGGATCTTGTGGATGTTGTGGAACTTGGCCCCGTGGCCGTCGCGGTGCGCGGCCAGGGAGAAGTTGCCGTTCTTCCCGCCGGTCGGCAGGGCCGCCTTGACCGGGTCGGTGTAGTACCCGGCCGCGCCGTCGTCGAGCACCTTGGGGTCGGTGCCCTTCTTCACCAGGATCTGGTCGTCGTCCATGGCCGGGACGTGGAGGAAGCCGATGCCGTCCTTGGTGTCCAGCTTGCCGGGGACGCCGGCGCCCTCGATCTCCTGCTCCCACAGGTCGCGGACCCGGTCGCTCTCGCGGTCCGCGGCGCGGTCGGCGAGCAGGTTGGTCCACCACAGCGAGTAGACGACGAAGAGGCCGAGGACCACGCCGGCGGTCATCAGGAGTTCACCCAGGAAGCTGACCAGGGAGGCCACCGGTCCCCGGGCGGGGCGGCGACGGCCGTCCGGCCGGTGCGCGCCGGTGTCCTCGCCGCGCCGGTCGTGCTCTACCACTGCCACTGTGGCCGTCCCCCGTCGTGTGCCGTACTCACCCTGTCACGGGTCCACCAGCACGTCGGGCTTCCCCTTGGCGCGCGGGCGTTCCTCGTCCATCTTGCCCCAGACGATCATCCGGTAGGTGCTGGTGAACTCCGGGGTGCAGGTGGTCAGTGTGATGTAGCGACCCGGTCCGGTGAAACCCGACCCCGGCGGCACGGGCTCCAGGACGGAGACGTTGCCCGGTGACGTGGACGGAAGGATCGAGGTCATCCGGTACACGTAGTACGCCTTGCTGGTCTCCACCACGATCGGGTCACCCGGCTTCAGGCGGTTGATGTAGCGGAACGGCTCGCCGTGGGTGTTGCGGTGACCGGCCAGCCCGAAGTTGCCGGCCTTGTCGCCGGGCATCGCGGTGCGGATGCTCTCCTTGTCGTAGTGCCCGACCATCCCGCGGTCCAGCACCCGTTCCTTGTCGATGCCCTCCGCGATGGGCACCACCACGTCCAGGGTGGGGATGTGCAGGAGGGCGAAGCCCTGGCCGGCCTCGAAGGTGCCGGGGTCCCGGGCGCCCTTGTCCCAGTCGTCCTGGAGCTGGACGGTCTCCCGATCCACGTCGGCGGCGGCGAGGACGTTGGTCCACCACAGCTGGTAGGCGACGAACAGGATCATCAGCACGCCGGTGGTGATGAACAGCTCCCCCACGGCGCGGCTGATCAGCACGCCGGGACCGGGACGGCGGGCCCGCTCGGCGCGGCGGCGCTCCACCCGCGACAGCGCGGCGCCGCCGTCTCCGGAGCGCGCCTCGCCGTCCTCGGCGTCAGCCGCCTCCGCGCCGCGCGGGGCGGCCCGGCGGCCGTGACGGCCCTTGGCGGCCGCGGCGGCGGCCCTCCTGCGCGCGGCCCGGCCGCCCTCGGCGGGCGCCGGGGACGACGGAGAGGTGGAGGAGGCGGACGGATCCTCGTCCGTGGTCCCCTTGGTCCCCGTGGTCCCCGTGCCCCGCGTGCCCGCGGGGTCGTCCGCCGCAGGGCCGTCGGAGGGCGCCGGGGCGGGCGGGGGCACGACGGTGAGCCGCATGGTGCTCGACGGGTCCACGGCCTCGCCCCCGGCATGGACGTCGGCCGTGCCGAAAGGGTTCTCCGCGCCCGGGTACAGGAAGGGATCCACGGGCCCGAGCGGGTCGGCGGGACCCCCCGGGTACGCCGGGGGGATGCGCAGCGCCACCGTCTCGTCGTCCTCGGGGCGCCACCCGGTCACGCCGTGGACCTGCCGACGACCGGGGCCAGACCGGCGGACCGCGCCACCGCGTCCGGGTCGCCGCACTCGGCCAGCCAGTTGGCCAGCATCCGGTGGCCGTGCTCGGTCAGCACCGACTCCGGGTGGAACTGCACTCCCTCGACCGCGAGTTCCCGGTGGCGCAGCCCCATGACGATGCCGTCGGCGGTCCGCGCGGTCACCTCGAGCTCCGCGGGCACCGTCACCGGGTCGGCGGCCAGTGAGTGGTAGCGGGTGGCGGTGAACGGGGAGGGCAGCCCGGCGAAGACGCCCCGGCCCTCGTGCTCCACCGGGGAGGTCTTCCCGTGCAGCAGCTGCGGCGCGCGGTTCACCACGCCGCCGTAGGCCACCTGCATCGACTGCATGCCGAGGCAGACGCCGAAGACCGGCACACCGGCCGTCGCGCAGTGCCGCACCATGTCGACGCAGACGCCGGCCTCCTCGGGCGAGCCGGGGCCGGGGGACAGCAGCACGCCGTCGAAGCCCCGCTCGGCGTGGCCGAGGGTCACCTCGTCGTTGCGCAGCACCTCGCACTCGGCGCCGAGCTGGTAAAGGTACTGGACGAGGTTGAAGACGAAGCTGTCGTAGTTGTCGACCACGAGGATCCGCGCGCTCACTGTTCGTCCACCGTCGCATCGCCGAAGGGAAGGAGCGGCTCGGCCCACGGGAACACGTACTGGAACAGCACGTAGACCGCGGCCAGCGCGAGAATCAGCGAGAGCAGGGCCTTCACCCAGGTGTTGCCCGGCAGATGCCGCCAGATCCAGCCGTACACGGGTACCTACCCCTCCCCTTCGTCACCTTCGGTCGCGATGCCGCCGCACGCCGCCGTGCACCACGGAGGCGTACAGCAACCAGACTAGGGCCTTTCGGAGGCGTTTCCGGCGGGCCTGGCGTACTGGAGGTCCACGGTGCCGGTGTAGCCGGGCAGGGTGCGCACCCCGTCCTCCTCGACCTTCCAGCCCAGGCCGTAGACGTTCACGTAGACCATGTAGTTCTGGATGGCGGGGGACTCGGCGAGGGACTTCTGCAGCCGCTCCGGGTCGCCGACGGCGGTGACCTTGTAGGGAGGGGAGTAGACCCGGCCCTGGAGGATCAGGGTGTTGCCCACGCAGCGCACCGCGCTGGTGGAGATCAGCCGCTGGTCCATGACCTGGATGCCCTCGGCGCCGCCCTTCCAGAGCGCGTTCACCACGGCCTGCAGGTCCTGCTGGTGGATGACCAGGTAGTCGGGCTCCGGCTCGGGGTAGCCGGGGAGCTTCGCGGTGGCGTCCGGCGGGGCGTCGTTGAGCGTGACGGTGACCGCCTCGCCCTTGACCGGGTCGGTGCCCGCCGCCTGCTCGAGCTCCTTGAGCTCGGCGTCCTCGGCCTCGCTGGAGCCCTGCTCACGGACGGCCAGCTCCTCCACGTCCTCGCGGAGGGCGGCGTTGGACCTCTCCAGCCCGGCGTTCTCCCGGCTGCGCTCGTGGATCAGGTCCGACAGGCGCAGCAGGGAGTCGTCGGTGCGGATGTTGGTGCCCTTGGCCGTGTGGAAGCTGGTCGCGAAGAGCAGACCGGCCAAGGCGAACACGGCCAGCGTGAGGACTCTCACGGGACGGAACCGGGAGCGGCCGGGGCTGGTGCCCGTCCCGGGGGAGTCGGCAGAATTGCTCAACGTACCCTTGTCTCCTTCGGCGCCGCGGAAGCACTACGCTAACGGACGCCCGGGGGAGTGCTCAGTCGTCCCTTTGCCGTACATCTGAACATCCCTTTGCAGCTGCCCCGGAGCGTGCCCCGTTCCAGCGCGGCCACGCAGCGCATCGACAGGAGAGTCCCTCGTGCCGAAGTCACGTATCCGCAAGAAGGCCGACTACACGCCGCCCGCGGCGAAGACGCAGCCGGCGGCGATCAAGCTGACCAACCGTGCCTGGGTGGCTCCGGTGATGCTGGCGCTGTTCCTGGTCGGTCTGGCCTGGATCGTCGTCTTCTACGTGACGGAGGGCTCGCTGCCTCTCGAGGCGTTCGGCAACTGGAACATCGTGGTGGGCTTCGGCTTCATCGCCGCCGGATTCGCCGTCTCCACCCAGTGGAAGTAACGGTCCGGCCCTCGCGGAGTGCCTGCGGCCGCTAGTTATCCACAGCAGTTATCCACAGGTGGAAAAGAAAAGAAGATCTGTGGATAACCGCCGGGAAGCGGTCCGGATGTGACCGATCCCTCACTGCTCGAATGCCTGTTCCCCCTGTAGCTGACCTGCGGAAATCGCTGTCAGTTGCAGGGGGTTCGGCGTTTCCCCAGGTGGGCCCAGATCTTTCACGAACCTGTGGACAGAGCTGTGACTCTGGGCGATGACTCAGGTGAGCTGGGCAGTTCTCAACAGAGTGACGGCGACGACCGCGGCCAGGACCAGAACGCAGGAGCCGTACTGGATCAGCGTCCGCCGGGGGCCGCGGGCGTGCAGCATCGCGTAGCCGATCACGCCGCCGGCGATCAGCCCGCCCAGGTGGGCCTGCCAGCCGATGCTGGTGCCGGGGAGCAGGGGCAGCGCCAGGTTCAGCGCCAGCAGCAACAGCATGGGCCGCAGGTCGCGCCGGAGTCGTCGCTGAAGGACCAGGGCGGCGCCGAAGACGCCGAAGACCGCGCCCGAGGCGCCCAGGGCTCCGCTGTTCGGGTTCATCAGGAGATAACCGAGCGCGCTGCCCGCCAGCCCGGAGACCAGGTAGAGCGCCAGGTAGCGAAGGCGCCCCAGCACCTCCTCCAGCGGTCCGCCGACCATCCACAGGGCCAGCGTGTTCACCGCGATGTGCCACACCTCGAGGTGACTGAACATCGAGGTGACCATGCGGTACCACTCGCCGAGGAAGGCGACGCCCACCGGCCACAGCACCACGTCGTCCGACAGGTCGGGCTGGACCTGGAGGGCGAGGAAGACGGCGAGGTTGACGCCGATGAGGATCTTGGTGACCAGCCGGGTGTCGGAGACCACCGGCGCGCCGGTCAGTGTCCGGGGCCGGGAGGACGCGGTGGCGGATCCGCCGCGCACGCACTCGGGGCACTGGAAGCCGACGGAGGCGCTGATCATGCAGTCACCGCAGATGGGCCGGTCACAGCGGGTGCACCGTATGCCCGTCTCGCGGTCCGGGTGGCGATAGCACGTGGGCAGGGTGTGCGCCTGCTCCTGGTTCCCCTGGTCGTCCGCCACGTCCTGCAGATCCCCTCACTCGGACCGAAAAGTCTCGCCCCGCTCGCCCTAGGTACGGGCGGGCGGGGCGAAAGGTTCCCTCGGCGGTCCCTGCGTCAGCGGGACTCGACGACGACCGACTCGATGACCACGTCGTTGACGGGGCGGTCGGTGCGCGGGTTGGTCTGGGTCGCGGCGATGGCGTCCACGACCTTCTGGCCGGCCTCGTTGGTGACCTCGCCGAAGATGGTGTGCTTGCGGTTCAGCCAGGTCGTCGGGGCGACCGTGATGAAGAACTGCGAGCCGTTGGTCCCCGGGCCGGCGTTGGCCATGGCCAGCAGGTACGGCTTGCTGAAGGAGAGGTCCGGGTGGAACTCGTCCTCGAACTGGTAGCCGGGACCGCCGGTGCCGTTACCGAGCGGGTCACCGCCCTGGAGCATGAAGCCGCTGATGACCCGGTGGAAGACGGTGCCGTCGTAGAGCCGGTCGGTCGTCTTCTGGCCGGTGGCGGGGTTGACCCACTCGCGCTCGCCCTGGGCGAGCTCGACGAAGTTCTTGACCGTCTTGGGCGCGTGGTCCGGGAAGAGCCGGACTTCGATGTCGCCGTGGTTGGTCTTCAGGGTGGCGTAGAGCTGCTCGGCCACGATCTGCCTTCCGTTGTCCTCTGTGACCCCTCGATCCTCGCACGCCCCGCACCTGGAGTCGGGCACCGGCCGTCGTGCGGAGCGGATCGAGTGGTTTCGGTTGCGCGTCCCGGGTCGACTCGTTCTCGGAGCGGTCTCTTTCGGCCGTCCATGGACCTGCGTCGTGACCCGGATGCCCGCTGCGGCATGCCCAATACCGCATCCGGAGGCATGATCCGACAAAGGGTGGAAAGCCGATGGAAACCGTACGCCACCGAGGAGGAGGAACCCGTGACCCGCAAGAATTGCGCGCGCGCCCGGTCCGGTTCGGCGAAGGACAGCGTGATGCACGCCGGTCAGGCGCTGGCGCCCTACGCCGACACGGCCAGGGTCAGGGCCGCGCAGTACGCGAACGAGGCGCGCGTACGGCTCGCGCCCGTGGTGACTCAGGCCGCAGGGCAGGCCCGTGCCCAGTACGGCGCCCATGTGGCTCCGCGCCTGGCCCAGGCGTCCGCCTACGTGCCGGCCAAGGTCGACTCGGCCGCCCGTGAGGCGGCGTTGAAGACCCGACTGGCGGCCCAGCAGGCCGTCGACTACTCGCGTCCGGTGATCGAGCAGGCCAAGGCCAACGCCGGCCCGGTGCGGGACGAGGCCGCCGCGCGCAGCGCGGCCGCCCTGGCGGCACTGAAGGGGCAGGTGTCCCCCAAGGACATCCAGCGCCTGGTGAAGAAGCGTCGCCGGCGGTCCGCCGTCGGTGGATTCGCCAAGAAGACGGTGATGCTCAGCCTGCTGGGCGCCGCCGCCTACGCCGCCTGGCAGTGGTGGGACAAGCAGGCCAACCCGGACTGGCTGGTCGAACCGCCGGAGGCCACCGAGGTCCCCGACGACGCGAGCAGCCTGACCCCGGAGGACAGCGCGCCTCCGATCGTCCCCACCCCGGAGAACGCCCGTACCGACGAGAACACCGGCCCGTCGACGGTCGGTGAGAAGAACACGCCGGCCTCGTCGGACGACGAAGAGCGCCGCTGACCCTGGCGTCGCACCGGGTGGTGTTTCACGTGGAACATCACCCGCACATCAGGCCCCGGCAGCCTCATTTCCCTGAGGCTGCCGGGGCCTGATGTCACTCCCTATTCGAACGACGTTCCCTCTATAGTTCGAAGACGGCTCCGGCCGGAACATTTCGCCGAGCGCCGCCCCATACGCACCTCGCTGCCACGCGCTCGGCCAGGGGGTAGGGGAACAGGGGAGGGGCTCGGCGATGACACACGCCGTGAACGAGGGACCCGTGCGGTCCGACGACAGTCCGAACGCCGGGGAAGGCCGCCGCGATCGTCGGCGCCGGCCACGCCGCAAGGTCCTGCGCAACGTGATGATCGGCTGTGCCGTGCTGGCGCTGGTCGCGGGGGGTACGGCCTGGTGGCTGTACGACGACCTGGACGGCAACATCACGTCCGTCGATCTCGACAAGGCGCTGGGCGACGACCGGCCCACCAAGGAACCGGCGGCCGGTGAGGCGCTGAACATCCTGGTGCTGGGTTCCGACTCCCGTGCCGGCGCCAACGCCGCGCTGGACAAGGGGAACGTGGGCGGGGCCCGCTCCGACACCGCCCTGGTGGTGCACGTCGCGGAGGGCCGCACCGAGGCGGTGGCCGTCTCCATCCCGCGCGACACCCTCGTCGACCGCCCCGCCTGCACCCGCGCCAACGGCGACGAGGTGGGTCCGGCGAAGCGGGTGATGTTCAACTCGGTCTACTCGCAGGTGGGTTCCGCCTGCACCCTGAAGACCGTCGAGACCATGTCCGGGGTCCGCATCGACCACCTGATGGAGATCGACTTCGCGGGCTTCAAGTCGCTGGTCGACGAGCTGGGCGGAGTGACGGTCGACGTCAAGGAGCCCATCCGCGACACCAAGGGCGGCTTCACCCTGGAGCCGGGACAGCACCGCCTGGACGGCACCGAGTCGCTGAAGTTCGTTCGCACCCGCTACGGCTACCGGGACGGCAGCGACCTGGGGCGCATCGGCCTCCAGCAGCAGTTCCTGGTGGCGCTGATGGGTGAGGTGAAGCGGCAGGACCTGCTGGGCGACCCGGTGAAGACCTACAAGATCGCCGACTCGCTCACCGGCGCGCTGACCACCGACTCCGACCTGGCCTCGCTGACCTCGCTGGCCGACTTCGGGCAGTCGCTCCAGGGCATCGACCCGTCGGCCATGGACACCGTGATGCTGCCGGTCAAGTACGACGTCGCCGATCCCAACCGTGTGGTGCCCGCACAGCCCCTGGCCGACAAGGTCTGGGAGGCGCTGCGCAACGACCGTCCGATACCCGAGTCGGCCCGGAAGTCCCCGGCCGGCGGCGGCAACTGAGCGGGGGCCGCGCATGACCACGGCAGAGGCCCAGCAGTCCCCCGCCGGCACCGGCGGGCCCGTGTCCGGGCGTCTCACCTTCCGGGAGGCGCTGGAGCGGCTGTCCGGGGCGCAGAAGAGCGCCAAGGGCGTCTCGCTCTACTCCCGGTACGTCAACCGCCCGGTCGGCCGCGTGCTGGCCGCCGGGTCCTACCGCGCCGGGCTCAGCCCCAACCAGGTCACCCTGGTCAGCGCGCTGTTCAGCTTCGGCGGCATCGCCGTGACCGCGCTGGCCGACCCGGTCTGGTGGACCGGACCGGTGGTCTGGCTCGCGCTGGCGACCGGCTTCGCCTTCGACTCGGCCGACGGCCAGCTGGCGCGCCTGCGCGGCGGCGGCAGTCCGGCGGGCGAATGGCTGGACCACGTCGTGGACTGCGCCAAGACGACCGCGCTGCACACGGCGGTGCTGCTGGCCTTCTTCCTGCGGCCCGAGGCGTTCGGGACACACCGGGAGGCCTGGCTGCTGCTGCCGCTGGGCTTCCTGTTCGCGGCGATCGTGACCTTCTTCGGCGGGCTGCTCACCGAGCAGCTCAAGCGGAAGACTGGGGCCGGCGGACCGGCCGGCCCCGCCGCGCCGCCGTCCCTGGTGCGGGCGGTGGCGCTGCTGCCGGTCGACCACGGCGTGTTCTGCCTGGTCTTCCTGCTGCTCGGGGCCGGTCAGGTCTTCCTGTGGGGCTACGCCCTGCTGGGCGCGGCCGCGGCGCTGTACCTGCCGATGTTCCTGGTGAAGTGGTTCAGGGAGCTCAGCCGCGGCTGAGCTCCCCCGCTTCCGGGAGCGGCGGGGCCAGCGAGTCCAGTGCCCGGCGCAGCTGGGTGCTGGACGTGTGGACGGTGTACGGGAAGTAGACGACGTCCACCCCGACGGCCGCGAAGTCCTGCTCCAGCTTGTCCCCCTTGGGGGTCCCCCGCCAGTCGTCACCCTTGAAGAGCACGTCGAAGCGGACCTGCTTCCAGGTCTCCACCTTGTCCGCGACGGTCTCCACGAAGGCGGCGTCCACGTACTTGATGTTCCGCACGATCTCCAGCCGCTCGATGAGCGGGATGACCGGACGGCGCCCCTTGGCCCGTTCGGCCATTTCGTCCGACACCACCCCGGCGACCAGGTAGTCGCACTGCTGCCGGGCATGCCGAAGGATGTTCAAGTGCCCTATGTGGAACAGGTCGTAGGCACCAGGCGCGTACCCCACGCGGTACGGTCTGCGATTCGACACCTTGCGTTTCCCCCCTATGAGAACGCGTTCTACCCCCCTGCGTCTGAATTGACAGTACCGTGCACCCTTCGGGTGGGACAGGTGAACGATTAGGGTGACAAACAGTTCGTTCGCCGCAAGGGGGGCCTGTGACGCGCAACGTGACTGAGCATCAGACCGGGGAGGACCGAATACCCCGGCGCCGCCTGCTGCTCGTCTCCACCAACTACGCGCCGGAGCACACCGGCATCGGTCCGTACGCGACCCAGATCGCCGAGCACTGGGCGTCACGGGGGCACGAGACGCATGTCCTCGCGGGCATGCCGCACTACCCGGCGTGGTCCGTGGACCCCGACTATCGGGGTGTGTGGCGGACGACCGAGGAGCGGGGCGGGGTGAGCGTCCACCGGCGGCGTCACCTGGTGCCGTCCCGGCAGACCGCCGTGCGACGCGCCCTGTTCGAGGCGACCGTGCTGGGCCACCAGCTGGTCGCCCCGCCCCGGATGGGTCGCCCGGACGCCGTCCTCGCCCAGCTGCCGAGCCTGGCCGGCGGGGTGGTGGCGTCCCGGCTGGCGGCCCGCTGGAAGGTGCCCTTCGTCCCCGTGGTGCAGGACCTGATGGGGGCGGCGGCCGAGCAGAGCGGCATCTCCGGCGGCGACCGGGCGGCGAGCGCCGCGGCCGCGGTCGAGGGGCGCGTGCTGCGCGGCGCCACCCTGGTCGGCGTCATCCACGAGACCTTCGTCGAGCGCGTCGAGGCGCTGGGCGTGGAGCGCGGCAGGATCCGCGTGGTGCCCAACTGGTCGCACGTCGCGGCCCCGTCGGGCGACCGCGGGGCGACCCGGGCCCGGCTCGGCTGGGGGGCCGTACCGGTGGTGCTGCACTCCGGGAACATGGGCCTCAAGCAGGGCCTGGAGGTCCTGGTGGGCGCCGCCCGCCTCGACCCGGAGGTCCGCTGGGTGCTGATGGGCGACGGCAACCAGCGCGCCGCGCTGCGGGAGCAGGCCGCGGGGGTGCCCAACGTGGAGTTCCTGCCGTCGGTGGGCGACGACGAGTTCCCCGACGTGCTCGCGGCCGCCGACGTCCTGGCGGTGACCCAGCGGGCGTCCGTGCTGGACATGAGCGTGCCCTCCAAGCTGACCTCCTACTTCGCGGCCGGTCGGCCGGTGGTGGCCTCGGTCGCGGACGGCGGAGGCACCGCCGAGGAGGTGCGGCGTTCCGGCGCGGGCGTGCTGGTGCCGCCGGAGGACCCGGCCGCGCTGCTGGCGGCGGTACGGAGACTGGACGCCGACCGGACCGCGGCCGCGGAGCTGGGCGCGCGGGGTCCGCGTCACGTGGCGGCGCACCTGGGCCGGGAGGCCGGGCTGGCCCGTTACGACGCCCTGCTGGACGAGGTCCTGGCGGACCGGGCCGGCACGGCGGCGGGGGAGCAGGAGAACGTGAGAGGGGCGGGAGCATGACCGAGGCCAACGGGGCACCGGCCGGACTGGTGCCGGTGCCGGAGGACGAGCCCGATCTGCTGCGGGACCAGTTCCTGCAGCTGATGCGCTATCCGCGGCTGATCGCGGGCGGCGTCCTGCTGGGCCTGCTGGGCGGCGCCTGGCTGGGGCTGAGCACCGCCGACACCTATGTGGCCACCAGCGACGTGCGGCTGCGGGTCGCCACCGACGACCCGTTCAGCGCCACCCAGTCGGCCTCCAAGCTCGACATGAACACCGAGCGGCAGGACGCGGGCAGCCGCCGCACGGCCGAGCGCGCGGCGGAGAAGCTGGGCATAGGCGGCCAGGAGGAGGCCTTCCTGTCGGGCCTCCAGGTCACCAACCCGCCGCAGTCGCAGGTCCTCCGGTTCAGCTACACCGCCGCCGACCCCCAGGAGGCGGCGCGCCGCGCCAACGCGGCGGTCGCCGCGTACCTGGCGGAACGCCACCAGGACACCGAGGCCACCCGGGACTCGATGATCAAGGGCCTGAAGAACCAGCTGAACCCGATCGCCAAGCAGCACGAGGAGCTCGCCAAGACCCTCACCAGCAACAGCCCGGAGTCGGACTTCAGCGTCAAGGCCAACCTGCTCAACAAGATCACCGAGCTGAACGACCGGATCAGCAAGCTGGACTCGCTCGACATGACGCCGGGCAAGGTGATCCGCAAGGCGACGCCGCCGACCGCCTCCGACGGTCCCGGCTGGAGCCTGTCGCTGATCCTCGGCGGCACCGGCGGTCTCGCGCTGGGCCTGCTCTTCGCCTGGGTGCGCCTGGTCTTCGACCCGGCCGCCCGGTCCGAGGGCGACGTGGCCCGCGCGCTGCGCGCCCCGGTCCTCGGGTCGCTCCCCCGCACCGACCCCGACGGCCCGCTGCTGGCGGACGACCGCGACGACTCGCCGCTGGCCGAGGAGTACCGGTCGATCGCATACCGGCTCGCCTACGACCGGCGGTTCGCCGACCGGCGCCGGCTGCTGGTGGCGGCCCCGCGCGGCTCCAGCCGGACGGCGGCCGCCGTCGCGGTCAACCTGGCGGCGACCTTCTCGGAGACCGGCAAGCGCGTCCTGGTCGTCGAGGCGGACCTGCGCCGCCCGTTCCTCACCCATGAGCTGGACGCCCGCGAGCTGTCCCGCCCGTCGTGGACCGACGAGAACGCGGGGGGCGCGGCCGACGAGGAGTGGCCGGGCCGCCGTCGCCTGCTGGTCGACGCGGGCGAGTCCGGCGGCTTCGAGCTGGTCCCCGGCGCCCGGGTGCGCAACGTGGCCCGCTCGCTGACCTCCCCGGAGACCTCACGCCTGGTCGCCGAGGCGGACGACGTGCACGCCACGGTGATCGTCCTGACCCCTCCGGTGTTCGCCTACGCCGACGCGCTCGCCCTGGTGGACCGTGTGGACGGCGTGCTGGTGGTCTGCGACCCGCGCGGCGTGCACCGCGCCCAGCTGGCCCGGCTGCGGGACCTGATCGTCGGCGCGGGCGGCACCGTGCTGGGCGCGGTGATGCACCGCGGACAGGACACCGAGCCGGTGCGGGACAACCGCGGCCGGGGCCGCAAGCAGAAGAAGGGCGCCGCGCGTCAGGAGCCCAGGGCCGCCGCCGAGCCCGCGCCGCGCCGGCGTCAGGAGCCCACCTACATCCGCCACGAGCACGACGACCAGCCGACGCTCGGGCTCCAGACGGTGTCCCTCCCGCCGGACCGCCAGTGACGGGGACACCCGTCGCCCGGACTCCCGAGCCCGCCGAGACCCCTGAGCCCGCCGGGGCCTCCGAGTCTCCCGGGACCTCCGGGACCTCTGGGACTCCCGAGACCTCCGGGTCCGAGGACGACGGCAGGGTCGGGGGCGGCGGAGGGGACGGGGGAGGCGGGAAGGGGCTGCGCGGTCCGGTGGCCGTCGTCGCGTCGATCCTCGACCAGGCCGCCTCCGGGCTGACCAACATCCTGGTGCTGATCCTGGCCGCGCGGGTCTCCACGGCGGCCGGGTTCGCCGAGTTCTCCATGGTCTACCTGGTCTTCACCGTGGCCCTCGGCCTCTTCATGAGCTACGTCGGCCAGGCCTTGGTCCTGGTGCGCGAGGCCCGTGAGGCCGCCTGCCGCCCGGCGCTCGCCTTCACCGCGCTCGCCTCCCTGGTCTGCGCGGCCCTGCTGGCGGCGACCGGCTGGGCCGTCGACGGCGGCACGGGCCGGGCGCTCGCGGCCCTGGGCGCCGTGCTCCCCGTGGTGCTGCTCCAGGACGGCGCCCGGTACTGCTTCTCGCTGCTCCAGCGGCCCCACCACGCGCTCGCCTCCGACGGGCTGCGGCTGCTGGCCACCGTGGGTCTCCTCGCCGTCCAGCCCGACGGGGCCGGCTCCGCCCGCCTCGTCCTCGCCTGGGGATGCGCCGCGCTGCCCTCCCTGGCCGTCGCCGCCGCGCTCCTCGCGCGGCCGCTGCGCGCGGCCGCGGGGGCGGACGGGGCGGCGGGTCACGGCCTCGGCGGGTACCTGCGCCGCGGCCACCTCGGGCAGCGGTTCGTGGTCGAGTACGCCGTCGGCAACGGTTCCAGCCAGCTGGCGGTGCTCGCGCTCGGCCTCTTCGGCAGCCCGCTCGCGGTGGGCGCGCTGCGGGGCGCCTCGGCGCTGTTCGGACCGCTCAACGTGTTCTTCGGCGCCGCCAACGCCTTCGGTCCCCCGCTGCTGGCCCGTCTCGGCGGCGGCGGACGCGCGGTCGCCCGCGCCACGCTGCTGCTCGGTGTCGCCCTCGCCGTCACCGGCGGGGCGTGGGCGGGCCTGTGGCTGCTGCTCCCCGACGACTGGGGCCGCCAGGTCCTCGGCGCCACCTGGCCCGCGGTCGCCGCGCTGCTGCCGGCCACGGGGACGCAGTACCTGCTGATGGGCTTCGGCGTCAGCGCCCTGCTCACCCTGCGGGTCCTCAGCCCGCGCGAGACGCTGCCGGTGCAGGTCGTCTTCTCGCTGCTCTCGATGGCCTTGCTCTTCACCGGCTTCACCCTCGCCGGAGCGGCGGGCGCGGCGTGGGGGCTGGCCGCGGGATCAGGGCTCAAGGCTGCGGCGTCCTGGCTGCGGGTGGTGCGGGTGCGGCGCGCGGCGTGAGCGCCCCGGACATGCGGACGGGCCCGCTCACCGTGAGGTGAGCGGGCCCTTCGCCGTGGATCGGTGGGCCGGTCAGGCCACCAGGAGGATGATCTCCTGGTTCGGGTCCGCCAGGGGCTGCCCCGGGAGAGGGTTCTGGGTGACGACCTTCCCGTTCGGGTCCTGGTTCCCCATCACCTTGATGTTGTTGTACCCGGCCTGCCGCAGTTCCTTCTCGGCGTCCTTCCGGGGCTTGTTCGCCACGTCCGGGACGGCCTTCGGGCCTTCTTTGAGCTTGCCGATCTTCAGGGTGATCGTGGAGCCCACATCGGCCTTCTCACCCGGTCCGACGGGGAGCGCCTGGACGACCTTGTCGTTCTGGTTCGGGTCCGTGACCTCGACGCGCTGGTCGTCGCACTGGCCGATCAGGCCATCCTCCTGAAGGGCCTGCTTGGCCTCGTCACAGGTCCTGCCGATGACCGCCGGCACGTTGACCTGCTGCGGGGGCCTGGCGACCGAGATGGTGACCTCGGTTCCCTTCTCGCGCTTGACGCCGTCGGTCGGGTCCTGGTCGAGGACCGTGCCCTCCTTCTCCTGGGCGTTGACCTCGGGCTTGACGGTGACATCGAAGCCCGCCTTCTCCAGCGCGGCCTCCGCCTCGTCCTGCGACATGCCGACGACGTCCGGGACCTCCTTCTTGGGAGCGCCGGTGGAGAGGACCAGTGCGATGGTCTCGCCCTCGTCGACCTTGGTGCCCTCCGCGGGATCCTGGCTGCAGACCTTGCCCTTGGGCTGCTTCTCGCACTCTCCGGTGGAGAACGAGACCTTCAGATCCACCCTCGTGGCCCGGTCCCGTGCCTCCGACTTGGTGTCGCCGACGAAGGACGGCACCTCGGGCCGGTTCGGGGTGTCCCCGCCGGCGAGCCACTGGCCGATCAGGATGGCGCCGATCAGCACCAGCACCGCGGCCACGATCAGGAGGATCGTCGACTGCTTGTTCTTCTTCTGCCGACGCCGGTCGGGGCGATCCCCGTCGTAGCCGTAGCCGCCGTCGTCCGGGTTCATCGGCGGCATCATGGAGGTGGCGCCGGCCGGGGCCATCGCGGTGGTGGGCTGGTCGTCGCCGTAGCCCTGGTTGTAGCCGCCGTAGCCCGCGCCGTAGCCGACCGCGCCCATCGCCGCGGTGGCGGCGACCGGCTGGCCGTCGAGGCAGGCCTCGATGTCGGCGCGCATCTCGTCGGCCGACTGGTAGCGGTAGTTCGGGTCCTTGACGAGCGCCTTCAGCACGATCGCGTCCATCTCGGGCGTGATCTCGGGGTCGAAGACGCTCGGCGGCTGGGCCTCCTCGCGCACGTGCTGGTAGGCGACGGCGACCGGGGAGTCACCCACGAACGGAGGACGCACGGTGAGGAGCTCGTAGAGCAGGCAGCCGGTGGAGTACAGGTCGGAACGCGCGTCGACCTGCTCGCCCTTGGCCTGCTCCGGGGAGAGGTACTGGGCGGTGCCGATCACGGCGGACGTCTGGGTCATGGTCATGCCGGAGTCGCCCATGGCCCGGGCGATGCCGAAGTCCATCACCTTGACCTGGCCGTTGCGCGTCAGCATGACGTTGGCCGGCTTGATGTCGCGGTGGACGATGCCGGCCCGGTGCGAGTACTCCAGGGCCTGGAGGATGCCGATGGTCATCTCCATGGACCGCTCCGGCAGCAGCTTGCGGCCGCTGTGGAGCAGCTCACGGAGCGTCGAGCCGTCGACGTACTCCATGACGATGTACGGGATCGAGACCCCGTCGATGTAGTCCTCGCCCGTGTCGTAGACCGCGACGATCGCGGGATGGTTGAGCGAGGCGGCCGACTGGGCCTCACGGCGGAACCGGGCCTGGAACGAGGGGTCACGCGCGAGGTCCGCCCGCAGCGTCTTCACCGCCACGGTGCGACCGAGCCGGGTGTCCTGCGCGAGGTAGACCTCGGCCATGCCACCACGGCCGAGCACGTGGCCCAGCTCGTACCGGCCGCCGAGGCGACGCGGCTCTTCCATAGCTACCTACCAGCCCTCTCCGTCGGTACCGACCGCACCCTGCGTGGATTCGGCGGCGTGCCGTCCGGGCATACCGTACCCGCCCCACGGCGCCCCGCCGGGCCACGCCCGTCACCCGATACACGACCGGTATCGACGGCCCGGGAGGGCGTCGCGGTATGTGACGGAGGGGCCGCGGAGGTCACTCCTGGGTCGTCACTTGTTCAGCACGGCCTTCATGATGTCCTTCGCGATCGGGGCCGCGAGACCACCACCGGAGATGTCCTCACGGACCGCGGAGCCGTCCTCGACGACCACGGCGACGGCCACGGACTTGCCGTTGGAGTCCTTGGCGTAGGAGATGAACCACGCGTACGGGTTCTTCTCGTTGTTCTCGCCGTGCTGGGCCGTACCGGTCTTGCCGCCGACGGTGACGCCGGGGATCTGCGCGGTCGTACCGGTGCCGTCCTTGACGACGGTCTCCATCATCTCCTGCAGCTTCTGGGCGTTCTCCGGGGAGACGGCCTGCGAGAGCTCCTCCGGCTCGGTCTCCTCGATGACGTCCAGATTGGCGGAGCGCAGCTGGGCGACCGAGTACGGCTTCATCAGCTTGCCGTCGTTGGCGACGGCGGCGGCCACCATGGCCATCTGCAGCGGAGTGGCCCGGTTGGACGCCTGACCGATGCCCGCCATCGCGTTCTGCGGCGGGACGTCCTCGGGGTAGATGCTGGCGTCGGCGCGAACCGGGGTGAAGACCTCTTCGTTGAAACCGAACTTGTCGGCGTGCTCGATCATCGTCTTGTTGCCGAGCTCGTCACTGATCTTGCCGAAGACGGTGTTGCAGGAGATCCGCAGCGCCTCGCGCAGACTCACGTCCTTGCAGACGCCGTGGTCGTTGGTGAGCTTGGTCGTCGACTGCGGCAGCGGGAACGGGTCCGGGCTGTCGGTGGAGGCGTCGATGTCGTCGATCAGCCCTTCCTCCAGCGCGGCGGCCGCCGTGACCACCTTGAAGGTGGAACCCGGCGGGTAGGTCTGGCGCAGAGCCCGGTTGAGCATCGGGTCGTCGGGGTTGTTCTTCTTCTGCAGGGAGTTCCACGCCTTGGCGTCGGAGTCCATGCTGCCGGCGAACTTGCCCGGGTCGTAGGACGGCGCGGAGACCATGGCGAGGATCTTGCCGGTCGCCGGGTCCAGCGCGACGGCCGCGCCCTTCTTGCCCTTGAGCCCGTTCCAGGCGGCCTTCTGGGCGGCGCTGCTCAGCGTGGTGACGACGTTGCCGCCCTGGCGCTCCTTGCCGGTGAGCATGTCCAGGGTGTTGCGGAAGAACAGCCGGTCGTCGTTGCCGGTGAGGATCCCGTCCTCGAGCTTCTCGAGGGCGTTGGAGTCGAAGGCCTGCGAGGAGTAGCCGGTGACCGGCGCCCACATCGGGCCGTTCTTCCAGGTCCGCTTGTACTGGAACTCGCCGTCGGTCTTCTTGGAGCCCGTGATGGCTTTGGCGTCGACGATGATGTCGCCGCGCGGGATCGAGTAGCGCTCGATGCGGACCCGGCGGTTGTCCGAGTCCTTGGCGAGCGAGTCGGCCTGGGCGTACTGGAGCCAGTTGTCGCGCAGCAGCAGGGCCAGCATCAGCAGGCCGCAGAAGATCGCGATCCGGCGCAGGGGCTTGTTCACGGACGGACCACCTGGGTCATCTCGGCGTCGGGATTGGGTGCCGGTGCGGGCGCCGGCCGTCGGGCCGTGTCGCTGACCCTCAGCAGCACGCCGATGAGCGCCCAGTTGGCGATGACGGCGGAACCACCGGCCGCGACGAACGGCAGGGTCATACCGGTCAGCGGGATGAGGCCCATCACACCGCCGGCCACCACGAAGACCTGGAGCGCGAAGGCGCCGGACAGACCCACCGCCAGCAGCTTGCCGAACGGGTCACGGGCGGCGAGGGCGGTGCGGATGCCGCGCTGCACGATGAGCACGTACAGCAGCAGGATCGCCATCACGCCGGTCAGGCCGATCTCCTCGGCGAAGGTCGCGAGGATGAAGTCGGAGTTGGCGGCGAAGCCGATCAGGTCGGAGTGGCCCTGGCCCCAGCCGCTGCCCAGGGTGCCGCCGGACCCGAAGGCCCAGAGCGCTTCCGCCGACTGCTCGGTGTGGCCGGGGACACCCTGACGGCTGAGCTGCCACTCGCGCATCGGGTCGAGCCAGGCCTGTACACGCTGCTGGACGTGCGACTCGAAGGTGGCCACCGTCACGGCGCCGACGGCGGACATCAGCAGACCGAAGACGATCCAGCTGGTCCGCTCGGTGGCGACGTACAGCATGATCACGAACATGCCGAAGAACAGCAGCGAGGTACCGAGGTCGGTCTCGAAGACGAGGATCAGGATCGACACGGCCCAGACCACCACGATGGGGCCCAGGTCACGGCCGCGCGGCAGGTAGAGGCCGAGGAAGCGACGACTGGCGAGGGCCAGGGCGTCGCGTTTCACCATCAGGTAGCCGGCGAAGAAGACCGCGATGACGATCTTCGCGAACTCCGCGGGCTGGATGGAGAATCCGGCGACGCTGATCCAGATCTTCGCGCCGAAGATGTCCTTGCCCAGGCCAGGGACCAGCGGGAGCAGGAGAAGGACCAGGGCCACCAGCATGGAGATGTAGGTGTAGCGCTGCAGCACACGGTGGTCCTTGAGCAGGAACAGCACGAGTGCGAACAGCACGATGCCCAGGCCCGAGTAGAGGAGCTGGTTGGGCGCCTGCTCGAAGAACTCCTTGCGCGCCTGGAGCCGCTCGGACTGGTCCAGCCGCCAGATGGTGACCAGCCCCAGGCCGTTGAGCAGGGTGGCCAGCGGCAGCAGCAGCGGGTCGGCGTAGGGCGCCAGCTTGCGCACGGCCAGGTGGCCGAGCGCCGCCATGGCGCCCAGGCTCAGGCCGTACGTGGCCAGCCCCGCCGGGATCGACCCGTCGATGGCCAGGCCCACGTTGATGTAGGCGAAGACCGGGATGGCCACGGCGAACACCAGCAGCGCGAGCTCGGTGTTGCGGCGGCTGGGCGCGCCGACGGCGCCGATGGTGGACGTCTGATGGGTACTACTGCTCATCGTGTTCCAGGGCCCCTCACGGCTTGCCTACTGATCGCCGCACAGCGAGACCAGCTTCTTCTCCTCCTCGGAGAGGCTGGGGCCGGGGCTGGGAGCGGACGTCTTGGACGGGGCGGCGTTCTGGCCCACCGCGTCCGGGTTGGTGGCCTCGGCGTTGTCCGCGGGCTTCTTGGGCTTGGGGTTCTGCTTCTCGGCCGCCTGTCGCTCGGCCTCCTTGCGGCAGGCGGAGGCCTGGACCTTGAGCTCCTCGATCTTCTCCACCGCCTCGCCGCGGCCGCCCTGGGCGATGTTCGCCTCGACCTTCTTCTGCTGGTAGGCAGGCAGGTACTTGAGTTCGATCTCGGGGTGGTCCTTCTCCACCTTCGAGAGCGACACCCATCCCAGGTCCTGGCTGATGCCCCGGTACAGCGCGACGTGCTCGTCCTTGGTGCCGACGTAGAACTGGGTCTGCGTCCAGCGCCAGCCGCCGTAGAGGCCGCCGCCGATCACACCCAGGGCCAGCACCGTGTAGAACGATCTCTTCAGCCAGCGGCGTCCCTTGCGGGGCTTGGTGAAGTCCTCGTCGGTCCACTCGCCGAAGTTCTCGCCGCCGGCCATGAAGCCGGTGTCGCCGCTGCCGGGCGGGCCGAACTGGCCCTCGCCGCCCGGCGCGGGCGCGGGACGGCCGAGACCGGCCGCGCGGCCCGCGGGCGTCTGCATCGCGCCGTTGTCGTCGGTGACCTGGTTCTCGGCGACCGCGCCGACGACCAAGGGGGTGTCGGACAGGCGCGCCCCGGCGAGGGTCTCGCCGGTGTCGAGGTCGAGGACGTCGGCCACGATCACGGTGATGTTGTCCGGGCCGCCGCCGCGCAGGGCGAGCTGGATCAGCTCCTGGACGGTCTCCTCGGGGCCCTGGTAGCTGGCGAGGGTGTCCTCCAGGGTCTGGTGGGACACCACGCCGCTCAGGCCGTCGGAGCAGATCAGGTACCGGTCGCCGGCCCGCACCTCGCGGATCGACAGGTCCGGCTCGACGTGGTCGCCGCTGCCCAGCGCGCGCATCAGCAGGGAGCGCTGCGGGTGGGTGGTGGCCTCCTCCTCGGTGATCCGGCCCTCGTCCACCAGACGCTGCACCCAGGTGTGGTCCTGGGTGATCTGGGTGAGGACGCCGTCGCGCAGGAGGTAGGCGCGGGAGTCGCCGACGTGGACCAGGCCCAGGCGCTGGCCGGTCCACAGCAGGGCGGTGAGCGTGGTGCCCATTCCCTCGAGGCGGGGGTCCTCCTCGACCATGACGCGCAGCTGCTCGTTGGCGCGCTGCACGGCCGTGCCGAGGGAGGTCAGGATGTCGGAGCCGGGGACGTCGTCGTCGAGGGCGACGATGGTGGAGATCACCTCGGAGGAGGCGACCTCACCGGCCGCCTGGCCGCCCATGCCGTCGGCGATGGCGAGCAGGCGCGGACCGGCGTAGCCGGAGTCCTCGTTGCCCTCCCGGATCATCCCCTTGTGCGATCCGGCGGCGAAACGCAGTGACAGACTCATGCGCACCTCGCCCGTCGGCTGCTGCTCCGTCGGCTGTTGCGGGGAAAGCCGCAGCCGGTCGTGTCGAGCCACCCTGCCCACCCTCCGGTCGGGAGCGCGCCGGCGTCCTGGGTGGGGACTGGTGCCGCGTGCTCGCTCCGCTCGCTCATTCTCGTACTACTTCCGCAGCTCGATGACGGTCTTGCCGATGCGGATCGGCGCGCCCAGCGGTATCGGCACAGGGGTCGTCAGCCGGTTCCGGTTCATGAACGTGCCGTTGGTGGATCCGAGGTCCTCGACGATCCACTGGCCGTCGCGGTCCGGGTAGATCCTGGCATGGCGGCTGGACGCGTAGTCGTCGTCCAGCACGATGGTGCTGTCGTGCGCGCGGCCCAGGGTGATGGTCTGCCCCTGGAGCGCGACGGTGGTGCCCGTCAGCGTGCCCTCGGTCACCACCAGCTTGGTCGGGGTGTTGCGGCCGCGACGGCCGCCCGACGCGGCCTGGCGGCCCTGGGGCTGCGGTGCGGCGGCCTGGCGGCCGGGCCGCTCGGCGGCCCTTCCTGCCTCCCGGCGCGCCCCGCGCTGGGTGACGCGCACACCGAAGAGGTCACTGCGGATGACCTGCACGGCCACGATCACGAACAGCCACAGGACGGCCAAAAAACCCAGCCGCATGACCGTGAGGGTCAGCTCTGACATTGCCCCCGCTTCACCCTTCGGCTTGCCGGTAAATGATGGTGGTGCTGCCCACGACGATCCGCGAGCCGTCGCGGAGCGTAGCGCGGGTGGTGTGCTGTCCGTCCACCACGATGCCGTTGGTGGAGCCCAGGTCCTGTACGTAGGCCGGGCTCCCCGTGTGGATCTCGCAGTGGCGGCGCGAGACGCCCGGGTCGTCGATGCGCACGTCCGCCTCGGTGGACCGGCCGAGCACCAGCGACGGCCGGGAGATCTGGTGGCGGTTGCCGTTGACCTCGATCCAGAAGCGGGTGCGGGCGCCGGCCGCCGGGCCCGCCGGACCGCCGGGCGCCGGCGGGCGTCCGGCCGCGGGCGGGTATCCGTAGCCGCCGGGGGCGCCGGGGGCGCCCATGCCGGGCGGGGTGTTGGGCATCGGGGGCGGCGGGGCCGCCGCTCCGGGCCGGCCCGCGGCCGGGCCGGGGTAGCCGTAGCCCCCCGGGGCGGGAGCGCCGCCGGCGGCGTTCGGGTGCGCCGGGGCGCCCTGCTGGTCCGTGGACCCGGCGAGGGTGCGGCTGCGGACCCGGTACAGCCCGGTGTCCAGGTCGTCGGCCTTGGACAGGTGGACCTTGATCGGGCCCATGAACGTGTACCGCTGGTGCTTGGCGTAGTCACGCACCATTCCGGCCAGCTCGTCGCCCAGCTGCCCCGAGTACGGGCTCAGCCGCTCGTAGTCGGGTGTGCTGAGTTCCACGATGAAGTCGTTGGGCACGACGGTGCGGTCGCGGTTCCAGATCGTGGCGTTGTTGTCGCACTCGCGCTGCAGCGCTCCGGCGATCTCCACGGGCTGGACCTCGGCCTTGAACACCTTGGCGAAGGTGCCGTTGACCAGACCTTCGAGACGCTGCTCGAACTTCTTCAGGACTCCCATGGGGCACCTCCTCCGTCCCTGTCCTTGCCGTACCGGGTGTACCGCCCGGGGTACTGCTCGCGGTACTGCTTACTGATCGTATCCACGCGGCCGTGAATCGCCTGGTTCCCCCTGTCGGCCCAAGTGTGGCCACCGGGCTGTCCTCACCTCCGGCCGCTTCGGCCGGGTGTGCTGACTGCGAAGGTTCCCTGCGAAGTACGCCTTCGAACTTGCTCGGCGGGTCTTCCCGCTTCCTGCTGTTCGTCGTCGCCGCCGGGCGCCGTCCCAGGATCGTACGGGCGGCCCACGACCAGTGTCCCGCACCTGTGGACGGAGCGGTCTCCTCTCGGGGGAGGAGTGCGTGGACCGGTACAAGGTTGATACGTAAACCAGCCTGTATGGCTGGCGAGTGGGGCTGTGGACAGGAACACAGTGCAGGGGTGCCGGAGGAGGCCCGGAGCGCGGCCGGCACGGCCGCTCGGACGCGGTGGCCGGGCGGTGCCCGGGCGGTCCCCGCGGGGTGCGGAGACGGCCGGGAAGCGACTGGCGATCATGGACGGAAAGGGATGTGAATCCACCCCACGGGGCGTGCTAATGTTCTGCATGTCGGAAGGGCGCGGCGCCGAAAGGGGCCGGACCGGAAGACGCACCCAATGCGCGGGTGGCGGAATAGGCAGACGCGCTGGATTCAGGTTCCAGTGCCCGCAAGGGCGTGGGGGTTCAACTCCCCCCTCGCGCACAACGACGAACGGTCGTCATCGTGAAAACGATGGCGGCCGTTTCTCGTTGTCCCCCTCTTCTCCCTCCTCCCACTCCTCCTCGGGAGTGGGCGCCCCGCTCTGTCGTCCGGGCAGTGACGGGGATAACGTCGGCGCCAATCGCTTGTCGGTCGGCGCGGGGGAGGCGGTCCGGTGGCCGGTACCGGGGTGGAGACGGAAACACGTGCGGCTGTGCCGCCCGGGCAGCGCCGGGGTGGCCGGGAGCCGGACGGAGGCCTTCCGCGGCTGCCCGTGGTGCGGGGGTTCGCGCCCCGCACGCGGGCCGGCGGCGGAGCCGGCGCCAAGGCGCGAGGCAAGGCACTGCGCCGGTCGACGCCCCGCGCGGACCACGCCCGCCTCGACCTCGATCCGGGCCGGCCCGACGCGCTCACGGCCGTCGAGGAGTCCGGCCGGGGCCGTATACCCCGGCTGACCCCGCTGCGGGTGGGACGGATGGCCGCGAGTCCGTTCGCCTTCCTGCGCGGGACGGCAGGCCTCATGGCGTACGACCTGGCCCGCACCCCTGTGACAGGAGTCACGGCGCAGATCTGCGGTGACGCCCATGCCGGCAACTTCGGTCTGTACGGCGACGTCCGCGGTGGCCTGGTGATCGACCTCAACGACTTCGACGAGACGGTGCGGGGCCCCTGGGAGTGGGACCTGAAGCGGCTCGCCACCTCCCTGGTCCTCGCGGGACGGGAAGCGGGCGCGGACGAGGACGAGTGCCGCGAGGCCGCCCTGGACGCCGCGGGCTCCTACCGGCGCACCCTGCGGGTGCTGGCGAAGATGCCCGCCGCCGAGGCGTGGAACGCCATCGCGGACGAGCGGCTCGTGTCGCACGCCGACGCGCGTGACCTGCTCGGCACGCTGGAGAAGGTGTCGGCCAAGGCGCGCTCCAACACCAGTGGCCGCTTCGCCGCCAGGTCCACCGAGAAGGGCCAGGACGGCGGGCGGCGCTTCGTGGAGGCGCCCCCGGTGCTGCGTCGGGTGCCGGACGCGGAGGCCGCGGCGGTCGCCCTGTCGCTGGAGACCTGGACCGCGACCCTGCCGGAGGACCGGCTGCCACTGCTGGCCCGGTACGCGGTGCACGACGTGGCGTTCCGCGTGGTGGGCACGGGCAGCGTCGGCACCCGCTCCTACGTGGTGCTGCTGCTGGACCACCGGGGCGAGCCGCTCGTCCTCCAGGTCAAGGAGGCCAGGCCGTCGGCGCTGCTGCCGCACCTGGCGACCGTGGGAATCGCCACACCGCCGGTGGAGCACGAGGGCCGCAGGGTGGTGCTGGGGCAGCGCCACATGCAGGTGGTGAGCGACTTCCTGCTCGGCTGGACGACGGTCGAGGGGCGGGACTACCAGGTGCGTCAGTTCCGCAACCGGAAGGGAAGCGTGGACCCCGCGGCGCTGCCGGCCGGCCAGATCGACGACTACGCCCGGATGACCGGCGCGCTGCTGGCCCGTGCGCACAGTCACAGCGCCGACCCGCGGCTGCTGACCGGCTACTGCGGCAAGAACGAGGAGCTGGACGAGGCCGTGGCGTCCTTCGCGGTGGCCTACGCCGACCGCACCGAGGCCGACCACGCCGATCTGGTGGCCGCCGTGCGGTCGGGGCGGGTCGAGGCCGAGACGGGAGTGTGACCGGTCCTTGATCGCCTTGGGAGGTACGGGACTTGGCCGGTGGCCTACGCTGGGCGGATGACCACCCCGGATGCTGACCGGACCCCGCCCGAGCCCTCGGAGGGCTCCGCCGGAGCCCCTCCCCGCCCCGAGGAGCGTCTGGAGCGCGCCGTCATGGCCGCCGAGAAGGCGCTGATCGAGTTCGAGATCGCCGTGGAGACCTTCCGCGTCGAGATCGAGAACTTCTCCCGGCTGCACGAGCAGCGGCTCGGCCCGCTGTACGCGCGGCTGGAGGAGCTGGAGGCCCTCATCGCCGAGGCGCGCGCCGCCCGCACCGGCGACCCGGAGGACCTGCGCCGAGCCCAGGAGGCACGGGCCCGTCTGACGCCCATCCCCGGAGTCGAGGAGCTGCTGCACGGCTGGATGGACGGCCAGGGGCTGTTCCCGGAGTCCGTGGCGATGCTCACC
This sequence comes from Streptomyces sp. NPDC056600, assembly GCF_042792855.1. NCBI lineage: Bacteria > Bacillati > Actinomycetota > Actinomycetes > Kitasatosporales > Streptomycetaceae > Streptomyces > Streptomyces sp. NPDC056600. The sequence goes on along the minus strand of NZ_JBHTVQ010000035.1, from coordinate 19,353 downwards.
GAACGCAGCGTGCAGCCGCCGCCGCGCGTCCGGCCGGGCGAGGAGGCCCGCCGCCTCTACCGCGAGCTGGTCCGCGCGGCCCACCCGGACCTCGCGCAGGACGAGGGCGAGCGTAAGCGGCGTGACGAATTCATCTCCCGGGTGAACGCCGCCTACGCCCTGGGCGACGAGAAGAAGCTGCTGGCGCTGCAGGAGGAGTGGGCGGCCGGGCCGGTGCCCGAGCGGCGTCCCACCCCCGCCGACGAGCTGTACGACCGTCTCGAGTGGCTCGCGGCCCGCAAGGAGCTGCTGACCGAGCTGGCGGGCAAGCTGGAGGAGAGCGCCATCGCCTCCATGCTGCGCCTGGCTCCGGACGACCCCGACGGGCTGCTGGACGACATCGCCGGCAAGCTGGCCGGCGAGATCGCCGAGCGCGAGGCCGAGCTGGCGGCGCTGCACCAGGGCTGAGCGGGCGCCGGGGCTGAGCGGGCGCCATGGCTGAGCGGGCGCCGGGGCCGGCCGGGCACGGGTCGGTGAACGCCGGGTCGGCCGGGCGGCGGGGCGCGGTCGGGTAGCGTCGGGCGCATGAACTTTGGAGCTGGTGTGCCCACGGTGCAGGTCACGGACCTCGCGGACGGTGACTTCCTGCTGGACGTCCGGGAGGACGACGAGTGGCGGGCGGGTCACGCCGCCGGGGCGCTGCACATCCCGATGAGCGAGTTCGTGGCCCGTTACGGCGAGCTCACCGAGGCCGTGCCGCAGGACGGCCGGGTGAACGTGATCTGCCGCTCCGGCGGGCGGTCCGCGCAGGTGACCATGTACCTCGTGCAGCAGGGCCTGGAAGCCGCGAACGTGGACGGCGGCATGGGCGCCTGGGCCGCCGCGGGACGGCCGGTGGTGGACGACGAGGGCAAGCCGGGTCAGGTCGTCTGAGGCGCGTCCTCGACGCCCCGTCCCCTTTCCCCTTGTCCGCTTTTCCGCTCTTCCGCACCGCCTTCCGGGCCTCGGCCCCGGGAGGCGGAGTGGCCCCGCACGCCCCGAGCGGTGGGCCGTAGGGTGTCCACCGCTGTGGAAAACCTCGGACCCCTTGCAGCCCTGTTGTCCACAAGGGTGTGCCGGGGTCGCCGGGACTCAGTACGGTTCGTGCGAACAACCGGGACGGGCGAGACGGGGCGCGAATGGAAGCACACGTGGGCGGGTCTCCACCCGAGGAGACGGATGCCCCGACCGGAGTGGCCGCGCTGGGCCTTCCCTGCCGGATCGTCGCGGCCGTCGCCCTGGCGGCGGTGGCCGCTCTCGCCTGCGTCCACCTGGGCATGGTCTTCCTGCATCTCGCGCCGTCGAACACGCTCAGCAAGCAGCACGCCCAGACGATCGACAAGTGGGTCTACCCCGAGTTCGAGCAGAACTGGAAGCTCTTCGCCCCCAACCCGCTGCAGCAGAACATCGCGGTGCAGGTCCGGGCGGAGATACGCACCGAGGACGGTCGCACCCGCTCGGTGGGCTGGACCGACCTCTCCGCGGAGGACGGCCGTGCCATCGACGGCAACCCGGCCCCCAGCCACACCCAACAGAACGAACTCCGCCGCGCCTGGGACTTCTTCACCTCCTCGCACGACGAGGAGAACCGCCCGGTGGGGTCGCGCGGCCGGATCTCCGAGGAGTACCTGCGGCGCATCGTGGTGATGCGGCTGGTCCGCGCCCACGGGGCCGAGGTCGAGCGGATACAGATACGCTCCCGGACCCTTCAGGTGCGGCCGCCCGCCTGGAGCGGTGAAAAGGTGTCGGCCGAACCGAGCTACCGGGTCCTTCCCTGGTGGCTCGTCCCCGACGAGTCCGACGAGCCCCGGGGAGGTGCCCGGTGAACCGCTCGGCGCTCACTCTCGGGAAGCTCGTCTCCCGGGTCACCGACTCCACGCTCGGTCCGTACCAGAGCGCGGTGATACGCATAGGCTTCGCCGCCACCTGGCTGCTGTTCCTGCTCCGCGAGTTCCCCCACCGGCACGAGCTGTACGGGCCCGACAGCCCGTGGAGCTGGGAACTCGGCGAGCGACTGGTGTCGGACAACGGCGCCTTCACGGTGCTGCTGTGGACCGACTCGGAGTTCTGGTTCGAGGCCGTCTACCTCTTCGCCGTCCTGGCGAGCCTGCTGCTGGCGCTGGGCTGGCGTACCCGCACCATGTCCGTCCTCTTCATGGTGGGCGTGCTCTCGCTGCAGAACCGCAGCGTCTTCATGGGCGACGGCGGCGACAACGTGATCCACCTGATGGCCGTCTACCTGGTGTTCACCCGGTGCGGACAGGTCTGGTCGCTGGACGCCCGCCGGGCGCGGCGACGGGAGGCGGCCGGTGACGGGCGGGAGCGCCTCGACGTCGTGGGTCCGGTTCTATGGGCCGTCTCGGTGATCGGGCTGCTCCCGGCCACGCTGAGCGATCCCTCGCCCGACTGGTTCGTTCGGGCGCTGCTGTGGGCGGTGTGGGTCGCGCTCGGTGCGTGGTGGCTGGTGGGGCGGATCGCCCCGCGCTCCGACGCGCGTGCGCTGTTCGACGTGGTGGGTAACATCGTCCACAACACCGCGCTGCTGGTGATCATGGCCGAGGCGTGCCTGATCTACGCCACGGCGGGCTGGTACAAGATCCAGGGCTCGCGCTGGCAGGACGGCACGGCGCTGCACTACCCGCTGCACCTGGACTACTTCTCTCCGTGGCCGGGGCTGGCGGACCTGCTGGCGTCCAACGCCACGATGGTCATGCTGATCACGTACGGCACGGTCGCCGTGCAGGTGGCCTTCCCGTTCACCCTCTTCAACCGCAGGGTGAAGAACGTCCTGCTGGCCATGATGATCATCGAGCACCTGGCGATCGCGGTCGTGCTGGGACTGCCGTTCTTCTCGATGGCGATGATCGTGGCCGACTCGGTGTTCCTGCCGACCACGTTCCTGCGGCGGGTGGGCGACGCCGCAGGGCGACTGACCGGACGGTTCCGGCCGGGCGGTCGGGACGGCGGTCGGGGCAGCGGCCCGGGTGGCCGGGACGGCGGTCGGGGCAGCGGCCTGGGCGGCTGGAGGGGCCAGGGCGGCCCCGCGGTGGCGACGGCAGCGGCCGGGGCGGCACCGGCCGACACCGGTGCCGCGTGGGTGCCCGCTCAGGGCGGCCCGGGATGGGCCGCGGAGAAGGCGGAGCGAGACGGGGAGCCCGCAGAGCCCGGGAAGCCTGGTGGGGAGTCCGGCGCGGAGGGCGCGGGACCCACTGCCTCCGAGGGCGGCGTCCCGGGGACGGACGCGGCCGGGGCCGGCGCCCGTGGCAGGGACGCCTCCGGACCGACGCCTCCCGGGGCGGCGGGCCCCCGGCCGTGACGGACGCCTCCGCGCGGAAGCGATCGGAAGTCATCGGGAGTGATCGGGAGCGGGCCGGCCGCCTAGGCTTCGGTCCGTGACCGCCTCCCCCGACATCCCGCGTGCCTGGCGCTCCCTCGCCGAGGGCGCCGTCCTCCTGGACGGGTTCCACGCGCTCAAGCACGCCCTCCGCTTCGGGGCCGCCGTGCCGCTGGCCGTCGCGACGGACCGGGCGGCGGCGCTCGCCCTCGCCGAGGATCTGGCCCCGGACGTCCGAGCGGCGCTGGACGGGCTGCTGACCGAGGTCGACGACGCGGCCTACCGGCAGCTGGTCCCCCGCCCGCACCCCACCGGCGTGGCGGCGCTGGCCGAGCGCCCGGACCGCGAGGCGGCGCTGCGGACCCTGGGTTCGCTCCCCCGCCGCGCTCCCGTCGTGGTGCTGGACCAGCCCCGCAACCTCGGCAACGCCGGAGCGGTGGTCCGGCTCGCCGCAGGGTTCGGGGCGACCGGCGTGGTCACCACGGGGCCGCTCGACCCCTGGCACCCCAACGTGGTGCGCGGCGGGGCCGGGCTGCACTTCGCCACCGTCGTGGAGCGGCTGGACGTGGCGGACCTGCCGCCCGGGCCGGTGTTCGCCCTGGACGCGGAGGGCGAGGACATCCGCGGGGTCCGGCTGCCCGACGACGCCGTGCTGGCCTTCGGGTCCGAGCGCAGCGGGCTCACGCCCGAGCTGCGTGGCAGAGCCGACCGGCTGCTGTCCCTGCCGATGCGTCCGCAGGTGTCCAGCTACAACCTGGCGACCAGCGTGGCGATGACGCTCTACCACTGGAGCTCGCAGTCCCCCGCCGGCGCCCCGGCCCCGGCCGGGACGCCCGCGGAGAACTGACCGGCGGCGGCCAGGACAGGCCCTACGCCTCCCGGCGGACCTCCACCGTGCGGAATCGGTTGGCGACGAAGGCGGCGTCGCACAGCGCCGCGTTGGCCGCCGGGTTGCCGCCCGAGCCGTGGAAGTCGGAGAAGGCGGCCGTCTGGTTCACGAAGACCCCGCCGGTCAGGTTGAGGGAGAGCTGGGCGCACTCCTCCAGGCAGACCTCCTCGACGGCCTGCTCCACCTCGGCGTTCGTGGTCCAGGCGGCGACCGTCATCGCGCCCTTCTCCCGGATCGTGCGCCGCAGCAGCTCCACGGCGTCGGCGGCCGAGTCGACGGCGACGGCGAAGGAGACGGGGCCGAAGCACTCCTCCAGGTAGGCCGGGTCCTCCTCGGACTTGGCCGCGTCGAGGCGGACCATGACGGGCGTGCGCACCACCGCGTCGGGGAAGTCCGGGTGCGCGACCTCGCGCGAGGGGAGTACGACCTCGCCCAGCTCGGCGGCCGCCTCCAGGCGCGCCTTCACGTCAGGGTTGACGATCGCGCCGAGCAGCCCCGCCGCCCGGGCGTCGTCGCCCAGCAGCTTGGAGACGGCGGCGGCCAGGTCGGCCGTCACCTCCTCGAAGGTGCGGTGGCCCTGGTCGGTGTCGATGCCGTCTCGGGGGATGAGCAGGTTCTGCGGGGTGGTGCACATCTGGCCGCTGTACAGGGAGAGGGAGAAGGCGAGGTTGGAGAGCATGCCGCGGTAGTCGGCGGCCGACTCGATCACCACCGTGTTGACGCCGGCCTTCTCGGTGTAGACCTGCGCCTGGCGGGCGGTGGTCTCCAGCCAGTCACCGAAGGACGTGGAGCCGGTGTAGTCGATGACCCGGATCTCCGGGCGCACCGCCAGCGTCTTCGCCAGGCCCTCGCCCGGCCGCTCGGCGGCCAGCGCGACCAGGTTCGGCTCGAAGCCGGCCTCGGCGAGCACCTCGCGCGCGATGCGCACGGTGAGGGCCAGCGGCAGCACGGCCCGCGGGTGCGGCTTGACCAGGACCGGGTTGCCGGTGGCCAGCGAGGCGAAGAGACCGGGGAAGCCGTTCCAGGTGGGGAAGGTGTTGCAGCCGATCATCAGCGCGACGCCGCGCGGGACGGCCGTGAACTCCTTGGTGAGCAGCAGCGGGTCGCGCTTGCCCTGCGGCTTGCTCCAGTCCGCGGTCTGCGGGACCCGGGTCTGCTCCTGGTAGGCGTAGGCGACCGCCTCCAGGCCGCGGTCCTGCGCGTGCGGTCCGCCGGCCTGCAGGGCCATGACGAAGGCCTGGCCGCTGGTGTGCATGACCGCGTGCGCGAACTCGTGGGTGCGGGCGTTGATCCGCCGGAGGATCTCCAGGCAGACCAGGGCCCGCAGCCGGGGGCCGGCCTCGCGCCAGCCGCGCATGCCCGCCCGCATCGCGGGGAGCAGCACGTCGATGTCCGGGTGCGGGTAGGTGACGCCCAGCTCGATGCCGTAGGGGGACACCTCGCCGCCGACCAGTTCGTCGGTGCCCGGCTGGTCGAGCTCGAAGGGGCGGTTCAGCAGCACCTGGAAGGCGGCCTGGCCCTCCTCGGCGGACTGCGTGCCGTTCTGCCCGTAGGCCTTGGGGTGCTCGGGGTGGGGCGACCAGTAGGCGCGGGTGGTGATCGCCTCCAGGGCCTGGTCGAGCGTGGCCTGGTGGCGGTCGGTCAGCTCGGCGGCGGTCAGGCCGCCGTCGGCGGACGGGGACGTGGCGGGGACGTGCGCGGTCGGTGCGGTGGCCATGGGTGGACCCACCTCCTCCTCGGACCGGCTCCTCGTCGAACCGGCACGCTGGGCAGGAACAGAAGGACAGGGCTAGAGTAACCGAACGATCGGTCGGGACAAGGGGGTCCGCCGCGCCTGTGGAAAACCCCGTGCGGGAGGATCGCGCTCATGACAGCACTCGACCTGAAAAGCCCCGTGGCAGTAGTCGGTACCGGCACCATGGGCCAGGGCATCGCCCAGGTCGCACTGGTCGCCGGACATCCCGTCCGGCTCCACGACGCCGCCCCCGGCCGGGCCGGCGAGGCGGCGGCCGCGATCGTGGCGCGTCTGGACCGGCTCGTCGAGAAGGGCCGTCTCAGCCCCGCCGACCGCGACGCCGCCCGGGACCGGCTGACGCCCGCCGGCGCCCTCTCGGACCTGGCCGGATGCGGTCTGGTGGTGGAGGCGGTCCTGGAGCGCCTCGACGTCAAGCAGCAACTGTTCCGCGAGCTCGAGGAGGTGGTCGGCGAGGAGTGCCTGCTGGCGACCAACACCTCCTCCCTGTCCGTCACGGCCATCGGCGGCGCGCTGCGCCTGCCCGGCCGGTTCGTCGGACTGCACTTCTTCAACCCGGCGCCGCTGATGCCGCTGGTCGAGGTCGTCTCCGGCTTCGCCACCGACCCCGGGGCCGCCGGGCGGGCGCTGGAGACGGTGCGCGCCTGGGGCAGGACCCCGGTGGCCTGCGCCGACCAGCCCGGCTTCGTCGTCAACCGGATCGCCCGGCCGTTCTACGCGGAGGCCTTCGAGCTGTACGAGCTCGGCGCCGCGGACCCGGCCACCATCGACGCGGTGCTGCGCGAGAGCGGCGGCTTCCGGATGGGCGCCTTCGAGCTCACCGACCTGATCGGCCAGGACGTCAACGAGGCCGTCACCCGCTCGGTGTGGGAGTCCTTCTTCCAGGACGTGCGCTTCCGGCCCTCGCTCGCCCAGCGCCGACTGGTCGAGTCGGGGCGGCTCGGGCGCAAGTCCGGTCACGGCTGGTTCCCCCATGGGGGTGAAGAGGGCGCCGGGCGGCCGGAGCCGCGGACCGCCGGTCCGGAGCAGGCGCCCGGCCACGTCACCCTTCTGGGTGCGCTCGGTCCGGCGTCCGGTCTCGTCGAGCTGATCCGGGAGTCCGGCGTCGACCTGCGGGTCGAGGACGAGGGCTTCGCCGAGGAGGGCGAGGAGAAGGGCCGTCTGGTGCTGCCGGGCGGCGGCACGCTGGTCCTCGCGGACGGCGAGACGGTCGGCGAGTACGGGCCCGACCTGATCTCCTTCGATCTGGCCCTGGACTACCGGGCGGCCACCCGGATCGCGCTGGCGGCCTCCCCGGTCACCTCACCGGAGACCCTGGCCGAGGCGGTGGGCCTGTTCCAGGCGCTGGGCAAGAAGGTCAGCGTCGTCGGTGACGTCCCCGGCATGATCGTCGCGCGCACGGTCGCCCGGATCATCGACCTCGCCTTCGACGCGGTGGCGCGCGGGGTGGCCGGCGAGGAGGACGTCGACACCGCCATGCGGCTGGGCGTCAACTACCCCTTGGGTCCCTTCGAATGGAGCCGCCGGCTCGGTGACGACTGGGCCTACGGCGTCCTCGACGCGGTGCACGAGCGGGAACCGTCCGGCCGCTGCGCCCCCTCCCTGGCGTTGCTGCGGCACGCCTTCGCCGCGGCGAAGTGACGGGGGAGCCATCGCCATGACCACGCCCAAGCGTGACACCTACACGCCGGACTCGCTGCTGCGGGTGGCCGTCCAGGTCTTCAACGACCGCGGGTACGACGGCACGTCGATGGAGCACCTGGCCAAGGCGGCCGGGATCTCCAAGTCGTCGATCTACCACCACGTCTCCGGCAAGGAGGAACTGCTCCGGCGGGCGGTGAGCCGGGCGCTGGAGGGTCTCTTCGGCATCCTCGACGAGCCGCAGGCCAAGGAGGGCGGCGCGGCCGGCCGCCTGGAGTACGTGGTGCGGCGGATGGTCGAGGTGCTGATCGCGGAGCTGCCCTACGTGACGCTGCTGCTGCGGGTGCGCGGCAACACCGGCACCGAGCGGTGGGCGCTGGAGCGGCGGCGCGAGTTCGACCACCGGGTCGCCGACCTGCTGAAGAACGCCGCGGCGGAGGGTGAGGTACGGGGCGACATCGAGGTGCGGCTGGCCACCCGCCTGGTCTTCGGCATGATCAACTCGATCGTCGAGTGGTACCGCCCCGACGGCGGCACGGGCGCGCGCCGCGAGATCGCCGACGCGGTGGTCCAGCTGGTCCTCACGGGCCTGCGGGGCTGACGGCGGGCTCCTCGGGGCCCGCCGCTCCTCGGCGGCCGGTGGACCGGCTCGGGGAGCCCCGGTGGCGGACGTGGCTCAGACCGGGCTGCCCGTGGCGCCGGTGTTGCCCGGGACGCCCCGGCTCTTGGGGACGTCCGGGGCCTCCGCGCGCCGCGGGCCGTCCGTGCCGGCAGTGCCGGCCGTGCTGTCGGGGGAATCGATGTCCTCGACCTCGAAGACCAGCAGGGTCCGGGTGGAGAGCACCTCCGGCATGGAGTGCAGCCGGGTCAGCACCAGCTCGCGCAGCGCCCGGTTGTCGGGCGCGTGCACCAGCATCAGCACGTCGAAGTCGCCTCCGACCAGTGCCAGGTGCGAGGCCCCCGGCAGCGCTCTCAGCCGTTCGCGCACCGTGCGCCAGGAATTCTGGACGATCTTCAGAGTGATGTAGGCGGAGGTGCCCTGACCCGCCCGCTCGTGGTCGATCCGGGCGCCGAAGCCGCGGATCACGCCGTCCTCGATCAGCCGGTTGATCCGCGCGTAGGCGTTGGCCCGGGAGACGTGCACCCGCTCGGCCACCGACCGGATGGACGCGCGGCCGTCCTTCTGGAGCATTCCGAGGATGTCCTGGTCGATGGCGTCCAGCACCCTGGGAGGCGGCAGCGGGCGGGTGCCGGCGGGCGCCGGCACGACACCCTTCTCCGGGCCGTCGGCCATTTGTTCAGGTCGCATGCTTCCCCGCCTCCCTCCCCTGGACACCGTGCCTCCATCTCAGGCTGTGGAGAACCGTTTGTCCACAGGCTGACGCCGCCTGTAGCCAAAATCCGCCAACGACCGAACAATCGGTAGGTGAGGTGCGTCACACCCGGCGTCCTCGTAGCCACTCCCACGAGGAGGTGCCGTCATGACGGTGATGGAGCAGCGGGACACCTACCGCCCCGCCCCGCCGCCCGCCTGGCAGCCGCGCACGGACCCCGCGCCCCTGCTGCCCGACGCCGAGCCCTACCGCGTCCTGGGGACGCCTGCCGCCGACGAGGCCGCCGCGGCCGATCCCGGCCTGCTGCGCCGCCTGTACGCCGAGGTGGTGCGCGGTCGCCGCTACAACGCCCAGGCCACCGCGCTGACCAAGCAGGGCCGCCTCGCCGTCTACCCGTCCAGCACCGGCCAGGAGGCCTGCGAGGTGGCCGCCGCCATGGTCCTCGCCGACCAGGACTGGCTCTTCCCCAGCTACCGGGACACCCTCGCCGTGGTCGGCCGCGGCGTCGACCCGGTGGAGGCGCTGACCCTGCTGCGCGGCGACCGGCACACCGGCTACGACCCCTACGCCCACCGGGTCGCCCCGCTGAGCACCCCGCTGGCCACCCAGCTGCCGCACGCGGTCGGGCTGGCCCACGCCGCCCGCCTCAAGGGCGACGACGTGGTGGCCCTCGCCATGATCGGCGACGGCGGCACCAGCGAGGGCGACTTCCACGAGGCGCTCAACTTCGCCGCCGTCTGGCAGGCCCCTGTCGTCTTCCTGGTGCAGAACAACGGCTTCGCCATCTCCGTCCCGCTGGCCAAGCAGTCGGCCGCCCCCTCCCTGGCCCACAAGGCCGTCGGGTACGGCATACCGGGCCGGCTGGTGGACGGGAACGACGCCGTGGCCGTGCACCAGGTCCTGAGCGAGGCCGTCCGGCACGCCCGGGAGGGCAACGGCCCGGTGCTGGTGGAGGCGATCACCTACCGCCTGGACGCCCACACCAACGCCGACGACGCCACCCGCTACCGCGAGTCCGCCGAGGTGGACGCCTGGCGCGACCACGACCCGGTGCTGCTGCTCGAGCGGGAACTGACCGCGCGCGGCGTGCTGGACGAGGACGCGATCGGCGCCGTCCGCGAGGACGCCGAGGCGATGGCCGCCGACCTGCGGGCCCGGATGAACCAGGACCCCGAGATCGACCCCATGGAACTCTTCGCGCACGTCTACGCCGAGCCCACGCCCCAGCTGCGGGAGCAGCAGGAGATGCTGCGGGCCGAGCTGGAGGCCGAGGCGCACCCGAAGCAGGAAGGCACGGCCCGATGACCACCGGCACCTCCCTCGGTACCGCCGTCGACAGCGCCGTGGCGGTCACGCAGACCGCCATGGCGCAGGCGCTCAACCGGGCCCTGCGGGACTCCATGGCCGAGGACCCGTCCGTCCACGTCCTCGGCGAGGACGTGGGCACCCTGGGCGGCGTCTTCCGGATAACCGACGGCCTCGCGGCGGAGTTCGGCGACCACCGGTGCACCGACACCCCGCTCGCCGAGGCGGGCATCCTCGGCACCGCCGTCGGCATGGCCATGTACGGGCTGCGGCCGGTGGTCGAGATGCAGTTCGACGCCTTCGCCTATCCGGCCTTCGAGCAGCTGATCTCGCACGTCGCGAAGATGCGCAACCGCACCCGGGGCGCGATGCCCCTGCCGATCACCGTGCGCGTCCCCTACGGCGGCGGCATCGGCGGCGTGGAGCACCACAGCGACTCCTCCGAGGCTTACTACATGGCGACGCCCGGTCTGCACGTGGTCACGCCGGCCACGGTGGCCGACGCCTACGGCATGCTGCGGCAGGCCATCGCCTCCGACGACCCGGTGGTCTTCCTCGAGCCCAAGCGGCTCTACTGGGGCAAGGACGCCTGGGACCCTCAGGACCCGGCCCCGGTCGAGCCGATTGGCCGGGCGGTGGTCCGCCGGAGCGGGCGCAGCGCCACGCTGATCACCTACGGCCCGTCGCTGCCGGTCTGCCTGGAGGCGGCGGAGGCGGCCAGGGCGGAGGGCTGGGACCTGGGCGTGGTCGATCTGCGGTCGCTGGTGCCGTTCGACGACGAGACGGTCTGCGCCGAGGTGCGGCGCACCGGCCGCGCGGTCGTGGTGCACGAGTCGGGCGGCTTCGGCGGACCCGGCGGGGAGATCGCCGTCCGGATCACCGAGCGCTGCTTCCACCATCTGGAGGCACCCGTTCTCCGGGTCGCCGGATTCGACATCCCGTATCCTCCGCCGATGGCGGAGCGGCATCACCTGCCCGGCGTGGACAGGATCCTGGACGCGGTGGGACGGCTGCAGTGGGAGGCGGGCGACTGATGGCCGAGGTATTCGAGTTCAAGCTGCCGGACCTGGGCGAAGGGCTGACCGAGGCCCAGATCGTGCAGTGGATGGTCGAGGTCGGCGACGTGGTCGCCGTCGACCAGCCTGTCGTCGAGGTCGAGACGGCCAAGGCGATGGTGGAGGTGCCCTGCCCCTACGGCGGGGTGGTCACCGCGCGGTACGGCGAGGAAGGGGGGTCCCTTCCGGTGGGCGCGCCGCTGATCACGGTCGCGGTGGGCGCCGTCCCGGGCGACCTGTCCCTGGGCGAGGCCGGCGCCGCCGTCTCCGGCACGGCGGCCGGCACGGTGAACGGCACGGCCGTCGAGGGCGCGGAGGGCTCCGGGAACGTGCTGGTCGGCTACGGCACCTCGGCGCCGCCGGCCCGTCGTCGCCGGGTCCCCCCGCCGACCCCGGTCCGCGGCAGGCCGCGGCAGCCGTCGGAGTCCTCGCCGGCGCAGCCGGCCGGTGCGCGGGCGGCCGAGGCGCCGTCCGCCCCGGCGGAGGCCGCCGCTGCGGCTTCCGCGCCGGTCTCCGTGAACGGCACGGCCGCTCCCGCCCGGGCGGCGCGGTCCGCGGGCGGCGTGGGCGCCGCGTCCGCGCAGGACGGTCCGGTCCCGGTCATCTCCCCGCTGGTGCGTCGCCTCGCCCGGGACAACGGCCTGGATCTGCGGGACATCACCGGTTCCGGCCCCGAGGGCCTGATCCTGCGCGCCGACGTCGAGTACGCGCTGCGCGCCGCGGCGTCCCGCGAGCAGACGCAGGACCACCAGGCCACCGTGTCTCCGCTGCGGCCGGTGGACGCGCCCGTGGCGGCCGACGCCGGTGTCACGCGGATCCCGCTGCGGGGGCTGCTCGGCGCGGCGGCCGACAAGTTCACCCGGAGCCGGAGCGAGATACCGGATGCCACCTGCTGGGTGGACGCCGACGCGACGGAGCTGTTGAACGCCCGAGCGGCGATGAACGCCGGGCCGGGGCCGAAGATCTCGCTGATCGCCCTGCTGGCGAGGATCTGCGTCGCCGCCCTCGACCGCTTCCCGGAGCTCAACGCCACGGTCGACACCGCGGCGCGGGAGATCGTGCGGCTCGGGGAGGTGCACATCGGCTTCGCCGCGCAGACCCCACGGGGGCTGGTGGTGCCCGTGGTGCGCGACGCCCACCGGCGGGACGCGGAGTCGCTGGCCGGGGAGTTCTCGCGGCTCACCGAGTCGGCGCGGTCCGGCGGGCTGCGGCCCGCCGAGCTCTCCGGCTCGACCTTCACCCTCAACAACTACGGTGTGTTCGGCGTCGACGGTTCGACCCCGATCCTCAACCACCCCGAGGCTGCCATGCTCGGTGTGGGGCGCATCACCCCGAAGCCCTGGGTGCACCAGGGCGAGTTGGCGGTGCGTCAGGTGACGCAACTGTCGCTGACCTTCGACCACCGGGTCTGCGACGGCGGGACCGCGGGCGGTTTCCTGCGGTACGTGGCCGACTGCGTCGAGCAGCCGGCGGTACTCCTGCGTTCCCTGTGATCGCGGCGCCCTCCATACTCGGGGGGTGATCGACCACAGCAGCTCCCCCGCCGTGCGGGGCGACGGGCACCACGGCTTCGACGCCGTGGTGCTCGCCGGCGGCGCCGCCCGCCGGCTGGGCGGCGCCGACAAGCCGGGTGTGCGGGTGGGCGGCAGGGCCCTGCTCGACCGGGTCCTGGCCTCCTGCGCCGACGCCGGGCGCACCGTCGTCGTGGCCGACCCCCGGTCCACGGCGCGGCCGGTGCGGTGGGCGCGGGAGTTTCCGCCCGGCGGCGGGCCGGTGGCCGCGCTGGCGGCCGGCCTCGAGCAGACCACCGCCGACGTCGTCGTGGTCCTCAGCGCCGACCTCCCCTTCCTCGACGCCGCCACCGTCCACCGCCTCGTGCACACGCTGACCGCGTCCGCCGCCTCCGCCGACGGGTCCGCCTCTGCCGCCCACGTCACCGGGGCAGCCCCCGCCGCGGGCACCGCCGCCGACGCTGCGGGCCCTGTGGACGCCGCCGTCGCCGTCGCGGCCACGGGTGCTGCCGACGCCCGGGGTGTGGCCGGCACTGCTGGTCGCACCGACCCCTCCAGCGGTGGCACCGCCGCCGGTACCGCCGACTCAGCCAACCGTGCCGGTGAAGCCGATCGCGCCCGTGAAGCCGGCACCCGCGGGGTCGTCAGCTCGGCCGACGGGGACGCCGGGTGCGATGCCGTGCTGGTGGTGGACGGGGAGGGGCGGCGGCAGCCGTTGGTGGCCGCCTACCGGGCCGAGCCGCTGCGGCGCGTACTCGCCGCGGTCGCCGAGGAGAACGGCGGCCTCTCCGGGCTGCCCCTGCGACGACTGACCGGAGCGCTTCGGGTCACACTCATCAGCGACCCCGCCGCGTCCTTCGACTGCGACACCTGGGACGACATCGACACCGCCCGCGCACGTATCAGGGAGCATGAGCACGTGTTGGATGAATGGATCACCGCAGCCAAGGACGAGCTGGGCATCGACCTGGACGTCGACAAGACTCTGCTCCTCGACCTCGCCCGTGACGCGGCGCACGGTGTCGCCCGCCCCGCGGCGCCGCTGACCACGTTCCTGGTCGGCTACGCGGCCGGTCGGGCGGGCGGCGGTCCCGAAGCGGTCGCCGAGGCCACCCGCAAGGCCGTCGCCCTGGCCCTGCGCTGGGCCGACGAGGCCGCCGCCGCGAAGGGAACCGCCTCGGACACCGCTTCCGGCACCGCGCCCGGCAGTCCTTCCGGCACCGCGCCCGGTACCGCAGCTGACGACGCGACGCCCGCGGACGCCGGATGACCGATCCAGGAAACCCGGGCGGCTTCGACGACCTCGGTGTGCACGACGCGCTGACCCTCGTCAACGAGGGCCGGACCACCGGCGTGCCAGCCCCCGGCCGTCCCCCGGTGGAGGCCTCGAAGCCGGCGGAGGCCCGGACCGGTCACCGGCACACCGGTCTGCCCTGGCGGCAGGCGCGTGCCGTCGCCGACCGGGCGGGTCACGCCGCCCGTGCCGCGCGCCGCCGCTCCCGCATGCCCGTGCAGGTGCCGCTCGACGCCGCACTGGGCCTGGTGCTGGCCGCTCCGCTCACCGCGCTGACCGACCTGCCGCCGTTCGACACCTCCGCGATGGACGGCTGGGTCGTGGCCGGCCCCGGCCCCTGGCAGGTGCGGGAGACCCACGTCCTGGCCGGTGACACCGAGCCCGCGCCGCTGGCCGACGGCGAGGCCGCACCCATCGCCACCGGCGCCCGGGTGCCCCGCGACACCACGGCGGTGCTGCGGAGCGAGCACGGCCGTCTCGACCAGGCCGGCCGCCTGCACGCCCAGCGCGAGACAGGGCACGGCCAGGACATCCGTCTCCGCGGCCAGGAGTGCCGCTCGGGGGACCAGTTGCTGCCTGCCGGGACGCCCGTCACCCCGCCGGTCCTCGGCCTGGCCGCCGCGGCGGGGTACGACACGCTCACCGTCGCCGCCCGCCCGTGCGTCGAGATCCTGGTCCTGGGCGACGAACTCCTCACCGAAGGGCGGCCGCGTGACGGGCTGATCAGGGACGCCCTCGGCCCCATGCTTCCGCCGTGGCTGCGGGTCCTCGGAGCCGAGGTCACCGCCGTCCGCCGGCTGGGCGACGACGCCGAGGCGCTGCGCCGCGCGGTCGTCGACAGCGAGGCCGACCTGATCGTCACCACCGGCGGCACCGCGGCGGGCCCGGTCGACCACGTCCACCCGATCCTGCACGCGACCGGCGCCGACCTGCTGGTCGACGGCGTCCAGGTCCGCCCGGGTCACCCCATGCTGCTGGCCCGGCTGAAGGACGGGCGCCACCTGGTCGGTCTGCCGGGCAATCCGCTGGCCGCCGTCTCCGGTCTGCTGACGCTCGCCCAGCCGCTGCTGCGTGCCCTGGGCGAGCATCCGGCGCCGGAGCCCTACGCCCTGCCGCTGGCCGAAGGAGTCCAGGGGCATCCGCACGACACCCGGCTGGTGCCGGTGGTGCTGCGCGCGGACCGGGCCCATCCGCTGCACTACAACGGCCCCGCCATGCTCCGCGGCATGGCGGCGGCCGACGCCCTCGCCGTGATCCCGCCGGGCGGATTGCGGCCGGGAGACGAAAGCGAGCTCCTGGACCTCCCCTGGACGCTCGCCGGAACTGGAGTGTGTTTCACGTGAAACTGCCGGGACAGGACGCCATCGCCCGACAGGCGGGCGAACGTCTGGTCACCTACCGGGTGAAGCTGCCGCAGAAGGAAGTGCCGCATCCCCTTCGGCAGGTCGGCAAGCGCCTGCTGATGGCCCTGGCCGTGCTGGTGGCGACCGCCTTCGTGGTCTACCTGGACCGCGACGGCTACAACGACAACGCCGGCGGCGGACTCGACCTGCTCGACAGCTTCTACTACGCGACCGTCACCCTCTCCACCACGGGCTACGGCGACGTCACCCCGGCCAGCGACAGCGCCCGGTTGACCAACATCCTCGTCATCACGCCCCTGCGCGTGGTGTTCCTGATCATCCTCGTCGGCACCACCCTCGAGGCGCTCACCGAGCGCACGCGGGAAGAACTGCGCCTGAACCGCTGGAGGCACACCTTGCGGGACCACACCGTCGTCGTCGGCTTCGGCACCAAGGGCCGCTCGGCCCTGCAGACGGTCTGCGCCTCGGGTGTCCCCGCGGAGCAGATCGTGGTGGTCGACCCCAGTGCCAAGGCGATCGACTCCGCCGCCGCCGAGGGATACGCGGGCGTGGTGGGCGACGCCACCCGTAGCGACGTGCTGCTGCGCGCCGAGACGCAGCGTGCGCGCCAGATCATCATCGCCACCCAGCGCGACGACACCGCGGTGCTGGTCACCCTGACGGCCCGCCAGCTGAACCGGGGCGCCAAGATCGTGGCGGCGGTCCGCGAGGAGGAGAACGCGCCGCTGCTCCGGCAGTCGGGCGCGGACGCGGTCATCACCAGTGCGAGCGCGGCGGGCCGTCTGCTGGGCCTGTCGGTGCTGAGTCCGGCCGCCGGCATGGTGATGGAGGACCTCATCCAGCAGGGCAGCGGACTCGACATCGCCGAACGGCCGGTCATAAAGGCCGAGGTGGGCAAGAAGCCGCGTGAGCTGGACGACATGGTGATCAGCGTGGTGCGCGGTCATCGGGTCCTCGGGTTCGACGACGCCACGCTCGGCACGCTGCAGATCGCGGACCGGGTGATCTGCATCGTGCGGTCCTCGCAGGCACGTCAGGTCGCGCCGGACATGCGGCCGTTGCCGCATCCGGACCGGCAGGGGGGAACCATCGACCGCCCGTGACGGTCGTCCGAGGCTCCGCCGGCCCGGTCGCTCCCGCGCTCGCTCCTGCCCCCGCCCCGGAGGCCGTGCGCCCCGGAGGCCGTGCGGCCGTGCGGCCGTGCGGACGGCGGCATGCCTGGGGCTTCGTCCGGTGAAGGAGTAGCGTCGTTCGCATGTATGCGATCACGATTCCCGAGGCGGGCGGACCCGAGGCGCTGGTGTGGGCCGAGGTGCCGGACCCGGTGCCCGGAGAGGGCGAGGTCCTGGTCGAGGTGGCGGCGGCGGCGGTCAACCGCGCCGACCTGCTCCAGCGGCAGGGGTTCTACGACCCGCCGCCGGGGGCGTCCCCCTACCCCGGGCTGGAGTGCTCCGGCCGGATCGCCGCCCTCGGCCCGGGGGTGACCGGGTGGAGCGTCGGTGACGAGGTGTGCGCGCTGCTGTCCGGCGGCGGTTACGCCGAGAAGGTGGCCGTCCCGGCCGGGCAGCTGCTGCCGGTTCCGGAAGGGCTGCCGCTGCGGGACGCGGCGGCGCTCCCCGAGGTGACGTGCACGGTCTGGTCGAACGTCTTCATGGTCGCCGGTCTGCGTCCGGGCGAGACCCTGCTGGTGCACGGCGGGTCCAGCGGCATCGGCACGATGGCGATCCAGCTGGCCAAGGCGGTCGGCGCGAAGGTGGCGGTGACCGCGGGCACCCAGGAGAAGCTGGACCGCTGCGCGGAGCTCGGCGCCGACATCCTGATCAACTACCGCGAGCAGGACTTCGTCGAGGAGATCGCCAAGGCCACGGACGGCGCCGGGGCGGACGTCATCCTCGACAACATGGGGGCCAAGTACCTCGACCGCAACGTGCGGGCGCTGGCGGTCAACGGGCGCCTGGCGATCATCGGGATGCAGGGCGGGATCAAGGGCGAGCTGAACATCGCGACGCTGCTCAACAAGCGCGCGGCGGTCAGTGCGACCTCGTTGCGGGCGCGGCCGCTGGGCGAGAAGGCGGCGATCGTGGCGGCGGTGCGGGAGCACGTGTGGCCGCTGGTGGCCGACGGGCACGTGCGGCCGGTGGTCGACCGGGCCGTCCCGCTCGCCGAGGCGGGGGAGGGCCACCGGGTCCTGGAGTCCAGCGACCACATCGGCAAGGTCCTCCTCCTCACCCCCGCCGCGACCGCGTGACCGGTCCACGGATCACCGCGCCGTCGGCCCCCGCGCCGCCGGCCACCGGTCGGCAGGCCACCGGTCCGCGGATCACCGGTCCGCGGGCCGGCGGTCCACGCGTCCACGGCTCATGACTGGCGCAGGCGGAGGGCCTGGAAGGTCAGGGCCAGGGCGAGGCCGGTGAGGATGAGGCCGACGCCGAGCGGGGCCGTGCTGCGCGTGCCGGATCCGGTGCGGGCTCCGGCCTGGTCGCCGGAGGGACCGGAGTCGGCGGCGTCCGGCGGGACCAGGGCGGGCGGCGTGGGACCCGGGCCCGGTGGTGTGACGCCGGGAACCACGGCGCCGAGGGAGGCGGACGGCCCGGGGACCCACCAGGAGGGTGCGGGGACGGGGCCAGGGGAAGCGGATTCCTCGGGCGCCGGCTCCTCGGGTGCGTCGGGCGGCTCCGCCCGGTCCCCCGGGCGCGTGGCCGGTCCGGGCAGATGCGGCGGACGGCCGCGTCGCGTCGCCGGCCCGCTCGGGTGGCCGTGCGACGCGGTGGCCCCCGGCGACGCGGTGACGCCGGGTGGGAGCGGCACTCCCGCGGAGACGGACGGTCCCGGGACCGCGCCCGACGGAGAGGCCGAACGGGTGGGGCCGGGCGGGAGCGAGGTCGGGGCGGATGGCGGTGTCGGGGACGCGCTGCGGCCCGGCCGCTCCTGCCCGTCGCCCACCACGCTGCCCGCCCGCGAGGGCGAGGTGGCGCTCGGCGCCGGCGTGCCCGGCGACGCGGCCGTCACGACGGCGGCCACGGCGGGCATGGGAGTGAGGAGCCCGGGCAGGAGCAGTGCGGACGCGAGTGCCCGTCGGCCTTGGGTGGCCATACCGATGACCCCCTGCTGGGTCGGAGCCCGGAAGCGACGGTCCCAGCCTCACACGCGGCCCTGACCGCGGCACCCCGGGACATCCGGACGGTGGATCAGCAGACTCTTCAGGCAAGGACGGTATTGATCGTGTGGGGACAACAGGTGCGAGACAATGGCGGTATGGAGATGCCGAGGAACGAGAGCTCGCCCGAGAACCCGCAGATCCTGGTCGTGGGCCAGGACGGTATGGCACTCGGCGGCGGCGGGGACGACGAGTCCCGTGAGACCCCCGTGACGGAGCAGGTGGAGCAGCCTGCGAAGGTCATGCGGATCGGCAGCATGATCAAGCAGCTGCTGGAGGAGGTGCGCGCCGCTCCCCTCGACGAGGCGAGCCGGGTGCGCCTGAAGGAGATCCACGCCAGCTCGGTGAAGGAGCTGGAGGACGGGCTGGCCCCGGAGCTGGTCGACGAGCTGGAGCGGCTCTCGCTGCCGTTCACCGACGAGGGAACGCCGAGCGACGCGGAACTGCGGATCGCCCAGGCCCAGCTGGTGGGCTGGCTGGAAGGGCTCTTCCACGGGATCCAGACCACGCTCTTCGCGCAGCAGATGGCCGCGCGGGCCCAGCTGGAGCAGATGCGCCGTGCGCTGCCGCCGGGTGTCGCCGCGGACGGGGACGACGTCCGGGCCACCGGCCGCTCGGGCGGCCCCTACCTGTGACCCCGGTCGGCCACGTCCGACCGACCGCCCCGACGAACGGGCCCGGAGCAGCGCCTTGTGCGC